>CAIPFQ010000174.1 GCA_903864395.1 uncultured Chlamydiae bacterium
ATTAGAAGACATTTATGGACACAAAACTCACAAAGACTATCATAGTCTACTTAAAAATGTATATAAAATGTTCTGTATAGAAGAAAGATATAATAAATATACTTTCAGCGAAGAAATAATAAATAAATGCAGGCTTTTTCGATTAGATCTCGAGAAGAGTAATAAAACACGACAGATTAAAGAAACGATTAACAATTCATCTGAATACAGCACAACAAAAGAAGCATCTAAATCGACATACGAATATATACACAATTATATAAAATCAACGAATCCCGTCACTCAGAAACACAAAGACAGGCAGACTACGGCTGTAAATAAATATCTCACCAATACATATATAAGAAATTATAAAATTGCAGGGATAGCCGCCTCAGCACTCCTCTTTTTAGGGTCTATACTGACGACCGTCCTTGGATTCTCTGCAGTCTTTGTTATTCCCATGCTAATAACTGGAGTTGTTTCTCCCATAATTCTTGTCATCTCTGGACTCGCAACAATATACCTTTGTCTCACACTCGACAAAAAGGATCCTATTAGCATCTGATAAACTTTCGCAGTGAGAGCTCTACACCTCTACTATACCAGTCACAAGAAATTTATTGAGATTGGTATTAAAAGCCATTTAAGATATACTGCTAATAAAAATGAGGGTTCATGTCTTCTAGGAAAATATGCTGGCCAGTTCTTCTTTATCTTCTTGGGTATCATGCCTTTCTAGCTGTTGCCCTCCCTATTTATCTGATAAACCATTCTCCTTCCTGGGGGATTATCGGATGGACTCTTGGTCTAACCTTCATTTCGGGACTGGCCATTACTGCAGGCTATCACCGGCTTTTTTCTCATTCTGCCTATAAAGCGCATCCCATTGTCGAAGCTGTCCTTGTGTTTTTTGGAAGCCTCGCGACCCAAGGAAGCGTTCTTCGCTGGGCGAATGATCACCGACTCCATCATGCGTTTGTAGATACAGACAAAGACCCCTACTCTGTCAAAAAAGGATTATTTCACGCCCACATGCTTTGGATGTTTTTTCGATCCGACGCCATCGATCCCAAAGTGGTTGCCGATCTAAAGAGAAGCAAATTGCTTGTTTTTCAGGACAAGCATTACGTCTTTTGCATGCTCTCTTCCAACATCTTAGCGTTTTTATTCGCAGGTTGGTGGCTGGGTGATTACTTAGGCGCGTTTCTTTTTGTTTGGTGGGTTAGGATGTTTTTGCTTCACCATACAACGTGGTGCATCAATTCCCTGGCGCATTATTGTGGCACTCAGTTCTATAGCAAAGAACACTCCGCCGTCGACAACTATCTAATTTCTCTTTTAACCTATGGAGAGGGCTATCACAACTATCACCATACTTTCGCTCAGGATTATCGCAATGGCATAAACTGGTATCATTTCGATCCAGCAAAATGGCTTATTTGGACGCTTCATAAACTTGGGTTAGCGACAGGTCTTAAAAGAGTGAATAACGAAAGAATAGTACGCCAAATGCTTTTGAGCCACCGCGACCACATTCTTAGCAAAGTCAAAGCCTCCTTTCATGCGCAAAAAGATCTTTTGGCTGAAAAAATCGACCGAGTTTCTGAGCATCTGTCCGCAAGGCTTGCGCAATACCATGAGCTTTTAGGCCAGTATCACAAAGGGAAAAAAGAGCTCATGCAAGAGATTCGCCTAATGAAAAAAACGTTAAAAACTGATTGGAAAGAGTGGAAAAGCGCTGTGAAATTTGTGTCGAAAGCGATTCCTCTTAAGTTTTAATCCCTGTTTCTCTATAATCTCTCAGGGGATCAAAAAGACAAGATGGCATTTCAATTCAAAAATACGCTGATTCGATGGCGCAAAACTCTTTGGCCCGTAGAATCCTACGAGCTCAAAAAGATCATACCGCTGCTTCTTATGAAGTTTTTCATTTCGTTTACATACGGAGTGCTTACGTCCATGAAAGACGCCTTTGTAGTCACAGCAAAGGGCTCTGGCGCAGAGGTTATTCCGATTCTAAAGGGCTGGATTGTTCTTCCGATCGCCCTAGGAGCCACTCTTCTTTACGCAAAGCTGTCTAATCTTTTTAAAAGATCGGCTCTCTTCTATGGGATCATCCTCTTTTTCATGGGTTTTATTTTTCTCTATGGTTTTTTTCTGTATCCGAACCTCGACGCCCTCTCTCCACACCAGTCCGCCGATTGGCTGTTATCGAAAGTAGGCGCGCATAACTCTCATTGGGTCGCCATTTACAGAAACTGGCTCCCCTCTCTCTTTTTTGTCACGGCCGAGCTATGGGGACAAGTAGTGATTTTTCTTCTCTTTTGGGGCTTTGTCAACCATGTCTGTAATTTCAATGAAGCGAAAAGATGCTATAATTTCTTTATTGCAGGCGGGGATATGGCGCAAATGTTCACAGGCCCTCTCGTCTGTTATTTCACAGGAAAATACATCGGAGAGCATTTTCACATCGCCTTGCAAACATTGGTCTGTTTCGTCCTCTTTTTTGGCGTGATGATTATGGCTCTTCACTGGCTGCTAACAAAAAAAATTCTCAAAAACGATCCGAGGCTTTTTCAGCCTGAGAAGCAAAGCGAAGCCGTAGAGATAAAAACAAAGCTTTCTCTCCTTGAGAGCCTTAAATTTATCGTCCGATCTCCCGCCCTGCGGGCACTCGCCGTGATGGTTATTGCTTATGGACTCACCGTAAGTCTCACGGAGGTTACCTGGAAGGCGAATCTTAAGTTGGCGCATCCAGATACGGGTTCCTACCAATCTGTGATGGCCATGGTCAGCTCCTCGGTCGGCGTATGTTCCTTTATCATCACCGTATTCTTTAGTGGGATGATCGTGCGGCGTCTGGGGTGGAATTTTGCCGCCCACCTACCTCCCATTGTCATCGGAACCACCTCAATCATTTTCCTTGTTTTGTTCATGAAACCCGCTTGGATCGCTCCTTTGCTCATTCCCCTCGGCATGACGCCGCTGGCCCTTATTGTCGCTTTTGGCGCATTCCAAAACGTCGCGACAAAGGTGATGAAGTATGCTTTTTTTGATGCGACAAAGGAGATGTCTTTTATCCCCCTCGATGCAGAATCTAAAACAAAAGGGAAAGCGGCTATTGACGTTGTGGGCTCCCGCTTAGGAAAATCGGGCGCGGCTTGGATTCAGATTGTGCTCATTCAGATCGCAGGCACAGGCTCTGTTCTCTCGATCACCCATTTTCTGCTTCCCTTGATCGCCTGCACAGTAGCCTTTTGGATTCTTTCTGTCCGCTCCTTGAATAGAGGATTTGTCAAAGTCGAAGCTGCTAGACTGCCTTAGCTCGACTTTGCAACTTTTTTGGATTTTTTAATTCCAGCGTCTAAAACGCTCTTTTTTCTGGGGGGAGGGCTTGTCTTGACTGAGGTGAAAATCGAGATCGGCGTCTTTGAACCAATCCACTATAATTTTATACACAGCGCGCCCTTTATCTAGAACAAACGACTCGTTGCCAGTCGTTGCCATCCAAATATAGCCGCAGATCAGAAGCAATAGCCAAAATGATACCCTCATAGATTCAGTGTTTCAATCTTCTCTATAATTTGCAATAAAAACCCACTTTGTGTAATATTTTTAAATGTGTATATTTTTCAATTTCATTCCATTCGCCCTTCCTATGAAAGCACACAGGAAGAAACCCTTGAGTGGATCGCTAAGGCTCATTGCAAGGCGGAAAATCCTCAAGACCTCAATACCTTTTCACAGCTCTTTCGAGAGCATTTGTGGCGCGTTGGCTGCAAACCTGACAAAATTGCCAAAAGAGGGCATGTATTGTCCGACTTCCTTCACTCCGACTGGGATGCGATGGAAATCTATCGCCTCAATGAATCCTCTACGGGAAAAAATTTATCGGCGCGCTCTGAGCGTTTTGCCCAAAGCGCCGACGCCGTATTTTCTCACTACTACCCAGAAGAGGCTGTGCCGCCAGACCAAATCATCCATGTAAGTTGTACGGGCTATCGATCGCCGAGCAGCGCGCAAAAAATCGTCTCTCAAAGGGGATGGGGGGCAAAAACCACTGTAACCCACTCCTACCATATGGGCTGCTACGGCGCTTTTCCAGCGATCCGCATGGGATCAGGCTTTTGCCAAGGAAAAAAGATACGAGCAGAGATTGTCCATACCGAAATATGCTCGCTGCACTTTAACCCCTCTCTCCACGCGACCGATCAGCTCGTATCACAAAGCCTGTTTGCTGATGGGTTCATCAAATACACTCTCGCCGAACAAGCAGAAGGCCAGGCGCTTCGCCTCCTCTCCCTTCACGAAGAGATTCTCCCCGATTCCGTAGACAGCATGACCTGGCACGTGGCGCACTGGGGCTTTCAGATGTCGCTATCCAAAGACATCCCTGTACGGATCGCCCATGGACTAAAAAAATATCTTAAAGCGCTATGCGAAGAGGCTTCTCTTCCAGAGACGATCATGCAAAACGCTTTTTTCGCCATTCATCCAGGGGGGCCTCGAATTCTCCAACAAATCCAAGAAAGACTTTTTCTTGGAGAGGCACAAATCGCCCATAGCTTTGCCATTTTGCAAAACTATGGCAACATGTCGTCTGCGACGCTGCCCCATATTTGGAAAGCGATCCTCGAAGATCCAAAGGTGCCTGAAGGGGCTTTGTTGGTCAGTTTAGCCTTTGGCCCGGGGTTGACAATTTCAGGCTCTCTCATGGAAAAAGTATGTGGATCTTAAGCACTCTTCCTTTCTTTCTCCAAGCGCTTCTCATCGGCATCGATGAAGGGTGGTTTCATATTCGGCGCGGCCTGCCTCGCTGGGAGAGGATCGGTCATCCGATCGATACTTTTTCCGTTTTGCTTTGTATGGGCTATGTTCTTTTC
>CAIPFQ010000175.1 GCA_903864395.1 uncultured Chlamydiae bacterium
AGCATTGAAAGATTTAACGTTTTTCCAAAACGGCGCAGGCGAGGAATGAGCAGTGCTTTTGCTTCGCTTTCAAAAAGTTCTTTTATAAAGAGCGTTTTGTCGACATAGGCGTAGCCGTCTTCGATGATTTTTTTAAAATCGCTCAGGCCGATGGGAAGGGGTCTTGCTGTCATAAAGTTAGTGACTAAGATACTCGATTTTTGGGGTGAATCGCAAATCTTTTTTGGGCTCTAGTCCATTATTCGGTCAAAGCTTACGAGCCCTTAGGCAGTTATTCCAGTTTAAGGTCTTTCACCACAGTGATTCCGCAATAATAGCAACCTCACCCCTGTAGATCTATCGACAAACCCTGTTCAGCGTCCCATGGATGCAGTCTGTTCAGTCAATGCTGTCAACTTAGCATAAGCCTTTGACTAAGAGGCTTATTGTCTCAAGCAAGGGGACATGATGAAAAGGATGTGCATGATAGGCAGGATGGAAGAAGAAAATGTGGCAAAGCCACACCTCGCTTTGCGGTGCGAATTATTTATCATGCCTATCAGGCATATCTTGTTGATCATGTTCCTTTCGTTATGTAACAATATTGTATTCAACGAGTTGTGATAAGTTGACAGCATTGTCTGTTCAGTCTGTTCCATTTGCCTGTTTTTAATTTTTTCTCTTCGAAATGCGCAAAAAATCATATGCAAAGAAGCTATCTGACTTACACAGGAATGTTAGGTCGAAAGAGACACAAAATCGAACTGATTTTGTGTCGCACTTCGAAGTTGAAAAGGCGAGGCCATAGAAGGATGCAGAGGTATTACGAAAAGTGTGACGAAAAGATTGCAAAGTCGAGCCAAACATGCGATACTGCCAATAACCTCTGGGGTGAGAATGATGACGACAGAAGAGAACAAAAATTACGATGCGAGCTCGATCACAGTATTGGAAGGGCTCCAAGCGGTGCGCGAGCGTCCTGGTATGTATATTGGCGATACCAACGCGGGCGGTCTTCACCAGCTTGTGTACGAGGTGGTCGATAATAGTATTGACGAGGCCATGGCAGGCTTTTGCACTCAGATTGTCGTGACCCTCCATTCCAATGGCTCTGTCAGCGTCGAGGACGACGGGCGCGGCATCCCCATCGAAAAGCATGACAAAGAATCTGTGAAACAAGGGCGCGATGTGACGGCTCTCGAGGTCGTTATGACAATTCTCCATGCAGGCGGTAAATTCGATAAAAATACATATAAAGTCTCTGGCGGGCTTCATGGCGTCGGCGTCTCATGCGTCAACGCGCTTTCCAAAACACTGATCGCTACAGTGTCTAAAAATGGGCATATTTATGAAATGACCTTTGCGCGCGGCAAGCCCGTGGGGGCTTTGAAAAAACTCGGCGAAACGACAAAAAGAGGGACCTATATCCTTTTTTGGCCTGACGAAATGATTTTTTCCGTCATCCATTACGATTATGACACATTACTGAAGCGTTTTCGGGAGCTGGCCTTTTTGAATCGGGGGATTACGATTCTCTTTCAAGATGAAAGAGGGGAGACGAGAGAGCCTGTACGCTTCAGCTATGAGGGCGGAGTCTCTTCCTTTGTTTCTTATCTCAATGAAGGAAAAATACCGCTATTTCCTAAGCCAATTTATATTCATGCGGTCAAGGAAGGCCACGACGGTCCTGTTGAGGTCGATGTCGCAATGCAATGGAACGATACGTATACGGAATCGGTGTATAGCTATGTCAACAATATCTCGACGCGCCAAGGGGGTACTCACTTAACGGGGTTTTCGACAGCTTTGACTCGCGTGTTAAATACTTACATGAAAGGCCATTCCTCTTTGAAGGGGGACAAGCTTGCGATTGGCGGCGAAGATATGCGCGAGGGGCTCACTGCGGTGATTTCATGCAAAGTGCCCAATCCTCAATTTGAGGGGCAAACAAAGCAAAAGCTCGGCAATGGGGAGGTCGCGGGGATTGTACAAACAATTGTCGGCGAGCATCTCACAACGTATCTCGATGAAAATCCAGGGACTGCAAAATTGATTGTGGAAAAAGCGATCATCGCTGCTCAGGCGCGCGAGGCGGCGAAAAAAGCGCGCGAGCTGACGCACCGAAAGTCTGCGCTCGATAGCGCTCGCTTGCCAGGAAAGTTAGCCGACTGTCAAGAGAGAGATCCAGCGCTTTGCGAGATTTATATCGTTGAGGGGGACTCTGCCGGCGGCTCTGCAAAAATGGGGCGCGATCGACGGTTTCAAGCCATTTTGCCGATTCGTGGAAAAATTCTAAACGTGGAAAAAGCGCGCGTGCAAAAGGTTTTGCAAAATCAAGAGGTGGGCGCGATGGTTGCAGCCCTCGGCTGCGGGATTGGTTACGAGAATTTCAATTTGCCAAAGCTTCGCTATCATAAAATCATCATCATGACCGACGCCGACGTGGATGGATCTCATATTCGGACTCTGCTCATGACCTTTTTTTATCGCCACATGCCAGCTCTCATCGAGAACAATTTTATTTACATCGCCTCGCCACCCCTTTTTAAAGTCACGCGTAAAAAAGTGGGGCAATACATTCACTCCGAGCGGGAGATGGACGAGTATTTACTTCGCCTCGGCATGAGCGATATTTTGCTCTACCCCAAAGGACAACAAACGTCTTACGATAAAGAGATGACGGAAAAATTAATTCAAGTGATTTTAGACATCGAACTGTTTATTGGCGCGATCGAAAGAAAAGGAGTTCCGTTTCGAGATTTTGTCTCTCTCAAGAGAGAAGAAAATTATCCGCGCTATCAAGTCGCTGCGATGGGAAAGCTCCATTTCCTCTATAACGAAGAAGAGCTTGCTGCTTTTAAAAAAGAAGACGAAGAGTATCAAAAAATTACGCACGAAGAGACGATTGCTTCGATTCCTTCGGAAGAGGTGACTGAAGAGATGCGTAAATTCGTTCTGAAATCTTTAAGTTTCGTTGAACT
>CAIPFQ010000176.1 GCA_903864395.1 uncultured Chlamydiae bacterium
TCCTGGAAGGGCAAAAAGCCCCCTTCCATGAAAAATATTACCCCAGAAATGGTGGATTGGATAGATGATATAGTGCGGCGTGTCCTTCAGGCGGCTTGATTCATCCTATCAAAAGCTGCAAAGTCGAATATAGGTCTTTGCAAAGACCTATAGCAGATTTTTTGTGACGTTCAAGATGGATCCATTCTTGAAAAGCGATCACCTTTCTGGCAATACTTGGCCGGGCGCGATGGATTTTTGAACATTATAGAAAGTGTCTTTTTTTCTCTTCTATGTGGCTGATATTTCATAAAACTCCTGTTTTTTTGAAGATAAGAAGTAAAGGTGGTTTTGTTGGGGAGGAGAACACCCCTCCCAAAATTCTGCTCTGCGTAGAGATTTCCAATTAGAAATCGTTATGCTCAAAATCTTGCAGGATGATTTCCTTGAGCCTTTCGGGAGAATGCTCATCGCAATCGAGCCAACGAAAGAGAGGCTCATTCCGAAACCAAGTGAACTGCCGTTTTGCAAAGCGGCGAGACGCCGTCTTAAACTCTGCTATAAAACGCTCCCTATCCGCCTCTGTTTGGGGACTCTCTAAAAATTCGAGAGCTTGGCGATAGCCAATCGCCTGCGCTGCCGCTCCATTTTTGCGCAAACCTTGATGCTCAAGATCGCGAACCTCTTCCAAAAAACCTTGCTGAATCATCGCATCGCACCTCTCTTCAATCCGAGGGTATAACTTTTCTCGCCGATAATAAATAAACCAACAGCGAAAATCATAAGCCTGCTCTTGCAATTTGCCAGGCTTAGAAAAATCGCTTACCCTCTTTTCTGAAAGAGTCATGATCTCAAGCGCGCGAATGATTTTATGCTGATCGCGCACAGAAATGGTCGCTGCGTAAACAGGATCGAAGAGTTGAAGCCGCTCATAAAGAACATCAGTCCCAAGATCTTCCATCTGCTTTTCTAAAGAGGCGCGAATTTCTGGCACCGAAGGGGGCCCATCCGGCGGACCGTACAAAAGAGTGTGAACATAAAACCCTGATCCTCCCACCACAATCGGAACATTTTCGCGCAAAACGATTTCCTTAAAAGCATTTTGTGCCGACTCATAAAACATAGCCACATTGTAATTCATCGATAAATCGCAAACGTCGAGGAGATGGTGAGAGACAAGCGCGCGCTGCTCAGGGCTTGCCTTTGCAGTGCCAATGTCCATCCCTTGATACACTTGAACAGAATCGGCCGAAACCACCTCTCCGCCAAGCGCACTTGCCAAAGCAATAGAAAGACTTGTTTTCCCAGAGGCGGTAGGCCCTGCGATCACAAGAATCCGTTTTTTCCTTTTTTCAAGAAGAATTTTTTTCTTTTGCGAAGAAGGCGAGAGAAGAGCCGTTTTCATTTTTTAAATTGTAAAACCTCTTTTTCATTCGAAAAAATCCGAAAGACTCGATCAAAGCCTGCCATTTTCAAAATCTCTTCTACCTCGCCACTCAGAGAAAATAACAAAAGAACCCCCTGTTTTGTATGCATTTTCTTGTTCATTGCAAGAAGAACTCGCATTCCAGCGCTGCTTAAATAATCGATATTCGCACAATCAAGAGCGATTCGCAAATGTTTTCCCTCCTCAATGAGTGGAGCGAGCTTTCTTTCCAATACCACGGCCGTGGCCGCATCGAGTCTACCGTCGAGGCGCAAAATCAGCACCTGATCGATCTCTTCAAGAGTAATTTGAATTCCCATAATCTCCTTATTGAATAACCTCTAAATGAAAGCGCACGCCCAGTCTAGATCCAATGATCATCGACAAGGTGCGTAAAGAACGGATAAGGCTTCCCTTGCGCCCCACCACTTTGCCAATATCTTCTGGCGCCACGCGAATTTCAATGAGAAATCCGCTCTGCCTTTCCAAAGAACGGATATTCACTGCATCGGGTTGGTTTACAATGTTTTTTACAAGATAAGCAATGAATTCATCCACAAAATGCCTCCTTCGTGTGGAACTTTGAGTTTTTCAGGAGCATAGTCAACGAATTAATTCAATGCAATGAAGCATCTAAGCTCGTTTGATTTTCCACAAAGGCGAGGTGGGGCAATCGCAAATCAATGATTCGAGGAGCGAAACGAGTCGAGTTCGCTGAAAGCGAAAGCTGAGAGCGGTATCCCTCTTCCATATTGCGCCGCAGAAGAAAAAAGCTTAAAAGCTGTTGTTCAAAATTTTTTGACGCCATGCGGATAATTTTAGGAAATACACAAGACACTGTTTTGTCCTGCGTCTTTACAATCACCTCTTCTTCAGTAAACAGCACAATTTCTCTCTGTCCTAAGCTTGGAGCCAGAGCATTTGACACATCAATTCGTTTGACGCGAAACCCCTCAAGCCAGGGGGCTCCCTCTAAAAATTTAAGAATTTCGAGGCCCAAAGAAAAAAAAGCATTTTGCAGAGGCTCTGTCCATGCACCCCCCTTGCGCCCAAAGCGATCTGCAGGAAAACCGAAGGGAGGCAGCCCCAGATAAATTTCAGGAATTTCTTTCGGCGAAAAAAAGGGGGCGAAAGGGAAAATATGCCCTGTTTCATCGATGGCGATATTTTTATAATCGGCTAGAAGAGCAATCGGTCTTCGCACTTCATAATTTACATAGATGCGATGCGGAGGCCTTTTTTTTACACAAACACTTTTAATCCAAGGGGAGGCCAAAAATTTTTTCTCCGCTGCCTTGCATTGAAACGCATACAAAGAGAGAGGACGATCGATAGAAAGACCTAAAATTTCCGCTAAATGATCGGTTTTAAGAGCCTCTTGCTGAGATCCCGTCTGCGTCAGAGCAAAAATCCAATTTTTTTCATCCAACAGCTGGCTTTTCTGATAATGCATCCAACACAAATACCCGCCCACGCTCAGAAGGAGCGTAGCGCAGCTCGAACCAATTAAACAAAACAGCCCCTGCTTCAGGGTCCACTCTTCATTCATCGATGGCGAGCCCTATACAGCGCGTAAATAATCAACGCATCGCACATCTCTCCCATGCTCACACGATCGTTCTCCCAAAGTTTTGGAAACGCGCTCGTATCTGTCAGTCCAGGGAATGGATTCACCTCGTTCAACCAAAAACATCCCCTTGCATCGATAAAAAAATCAACCCTCGCAAGCCCTTGGCAGCCAAGCACCTCATACACTTTTTTCGCAAGTTCGATCCCGACCCCTCTCTCAGCCTCGCTTAAACGCGCTGGGATCGCATACGGCATCGCTTGGGCTCCATATTTACTTGCATAGTCGACGAATGCACCGCCACTCAAGATTTCACAAGGAGGCCCCACCCGAATGAAGTCATGGCCTAAAAGACCGAATTCAATCTGTCGCCCTTCTATATGCTTTTCCACCAAAATGCTATCGTCTAAGGCAAACGCCACCTCAGCCTTTGCAGACACATCGTCTCGACCCTCCGCGCGTCCGACGCCAATGCTAGAGCCGAGATGGATGGGCTTGATCCACACAGGATAAGAAAAAAGACTCTCGATCTCTGCTAGGATTTTTTCAGGAGCTTTTTGGAATTTTTCTCTTTTTATTTCAAGAAAAGGAGCCGTAGGAATGCCGTACGACTGCGCAACCCTTTTCGTCCATCCTTTGTGCATGCACAGCGCGGACGATCCATAGTCGCACCCTGCATACGGAATGCGCAGCGTCTCTAAAAACCCTTGGATCATTCCGTCTTCTCCCCGAGGCCCGTGAAACACGGGGATCGCGACAGCGCAAGCCATTAAATCTTGTAAACCAGCATAGGAAAATCCTTCTTTAGACAAAGAAAAGGAAATCACATCATAGACGGAAGAATCCAATCCTTTGAGAAGATTTTGCGCCGACATACAAGACACCTCGCGCTCAGAGGAATCTCCGCCAAATAAGACGGCCACCCGCATTTTTTTTTGCGCTAAAGCCCATTTTTGCAAAATCACAGGGCCCAACAACGTAATATCACCCGCCCCGAGCGTCAAAAGCGTGTCAAGCGGCTGTAGGATCGAAAGAACCGTCTCTTCCAAGTGAGGGCGTGAAGCTAAATGCATTTTATTCCCCCAACGTTTTTGCATAAACTCAAACAAGTTTTTTGCAAAACATCCCTCAATCGGCGCTTCCCCTGCGCCATACACGTCCGTTAAAATCAAACAATCTGCTCGATCGAAACTCTCAGCAAACGCAAAAAATAAATGCAAAAGACGCGTATAGCGATGGGGCTGAAAGACGACGACAAGACGCCTTTCTTTCGCGCGAGTGCGCAATGCGGCGAGAGTCGCTTTAATTTCCACAGGATGATGCCCATAATCATCGAATACTTGCACCTTGCGCTCTTCCCCCTTAAATTCCATCCGTCTTTTGACTCCAGGAAATGTTTTAAGCCCTGAGCGCAAAAATTGTTCTTCGATCCCCAATTGAATCCCCAGACCAAACACCGCAGCACTATTGAGCGCGTTATGGCTCCCAGACAAAGACACTTCAATCGAGGGGTAATATTTTCCCTGGAAGGCGCAATCAAAAAAGAGTTTTCCCTCCCCTTCCTCAAAAGCGCTTATTTTCAATGCCGCCGTTTGAGAAAATCCATAAGAGATTCCCCGATTTTCAAAATTTTTTGCCAACCTCGGATCGTCTGCACACCAAAACAAAAGATTTGTGTCTTGAATCTTTTGCGCAAATTGACCAAACGCCTCTTCCAATCGCTGCAAGCTTTGCCAATAGTCCATATGATCTTCATCGAGATTCGTTACGATCGCTCCAAAGGGGGCCGCTTTCAAAAAAGATCCATCGCTCTCATCTAATTCAGCGACAAAAAACTTTCCTGCGCCCGCTTTCCCATTTGTATTCCATTCAAGAACGATGCCTCCGAGGGCAAAGGTTGGATCGCAAGAGGCTTTAGCAAGCGTCCAGGCGAGAAGAGAGGAGGTCGTTGTTTTACCGTGCGTGCCTGTGACACAAAGAGATTGTTTTCCAGCCCCGAGTTGACTCAGCAACTCTGAGCGATGCAGCAAAGGAAGTTTTAGGCGCTTGGCTTCCCTCATCTCCTCGTTATCCTCCAACACGCTTGTGCTGTAAACCACGTGAGTCGACCCATGCACCTGAGAGGCTCTGTGACCGACATAGACTTGCGCACCCTCATGGCAAATCTCCGACAAAAGGGAACTGTCCGCAGAGTCGCTTCCCTGAACTCTCGCGCCGCGCTGCATCAAGACACGCGCCAAAGCGCTCATCCCAATCCCTCCCAGTCCAATAAAATGATACACTGGTGCATCCATTCCAAAACAATACCACTTCCCATAAAAGGGATGACACCTTTTTTTAATCGATCTACTGCACTAGGTCAAAAATAGGCAAAAATGATATACTAGAGTATATCACGCAGAGGTGCAATGCTTGAGGGAGAATTTCCAACACAGCTCCCAAGATTTCGTTGATATGCAGTGGAAATTTTCCGTTCACAAAATGGGACAAGAAATTGGGGGAGCGATTAAAGGATGTATAGGATGTCTACAGAAAGTTTGTCACACCCCAGTCAGCAGGGGCTATTTTCATAATTCCGACATTCGCTCCTTGGATTCACTGATTCCACGATGACTGTTGAAGACTCCGTTTCCCGAGTCGGTATCGGCATTGTGGAAATAGTCTTTTCCCCTAGATGTTTTTGAGACAGACATTTTATGGTCCCTCAACAGAGAAGTAAAATTTTCTGTTACTTTTTGTAGATATTTGCTACTATGGTTTCTCCATATGAAATGAATCGGAAATGCAAA
>CAIPFQ010000177.1 GCA_903864395.1 uncultured Chlamydiae bacterium
AGTGTTCTTGTTGTTAAAAAACACCATAGGGGTTGCAGCCATCTCTGACCACTTTAAATTTTAATCTATTTTGTCGCACTTCACGGTTGAATGGGCTAAAGATTAAAAAACAGCATCGAAATTTTTCAAAAAGGCGATACTCTGTTCAAAAAATCAGCGTTGTTCCTAGTAAACAAAGAATCTGAGTCAACTACGAACCTTTCCGATGAGCCGATAAAAAAACTCTCAAATGATAAATAATAGCTCCCGATATTTTGGCAAAGGCCAAAGAGCGTCATCGACAAGTATTTCCAGGTGGTCGACTGCTTCCCTAGCAAACTCCATCTTTTTTCCAAGGATTTCAGCGCAAACTTTGCCTTTCGCTTCCCAGCCAAACTCTAAAGATTCCTTTTGAATTAACTCAATAGCATCCACCGCTTGCATAGCAGTTGCAATCGCTATCGAAAGATGACGCACATCCTCGATGAGCGCGGGCGGTTTGTTGAGGCCCAATTGCCCTAAATTGAAAAGCGCCTGCGAGCGTCTCTTCAAATCTCTCAAAGTCGCTGGAAGGATTTGCACCCGAAAGAGTTCTATCATAAGATTAGCTTCAATCTGCATCGTTTTTACATAGCGCTCTACAAGAATTTCATAGCGACTATGCAGCTCAGTTTCCGATAAAATACCAGAAAATACGCGAGCGGCTCTCGGCTCTAGCAAAGCGGAAAACGAGTGAAAACTTTTGCGAATGTTTGGCAATCCCCTCTGTTCCGCTTCTTTTTCCCACTCTGCGCTATAGGCGTTTCCACTAAACAATACAGCGCGCGATTTTTTTAAATGGCCTCGCAATACAGGAAGAATTTTTAAGAAAAGCTGGGGCTGAGAGAGTTTTTGATCTTTGACGACATCGGCGATTTCATCGAGAATAAGCTCTAAACTATCGGCGACGATTGCATTGATGACAGTGATCGGAAAAGCGCAATGCGCCGAAGCGCCAACCGCGCGAAATTCAAATTTATTCCCCGTGAAAGCAAAAAAGGATGTCCGATTTCGATCTGAGGCGTCCACATCAGAGGCAGGCATATGCGCTAATTGCAAATCAATTTGTTTGCCTAAATCTGGCTGCATCGTTTTTTCTTCAATCAAAAGCTCCACTAAGCGATCGAGTCTTTCTCCTAGATAGACCGAGAGAATGGTCGGTGGCGCTTCAGAGCCTCCTAAGCGATGGTCATTGCCCGCAGAGCCAATACTCGACCGCATCAAAGCTGAGTTGTCATGGACAGCGCGCAAAATCGCCGTGAGAAGAGTCAAAAATAGCAGGCTATTTTCCTTCGGATCCAAAAGGTTGATTCCAGTGTCTGTGGACAGCGACCAGTTGTTGTGTTTGCCCGATCCATTCACTTTAGCAAAGGGCTTTTCATGGAGTAGACAAGCGAGATCGTGGTCGATCGCCGTCTGCCTCATCAATTCCATTAACAATACATTGTGATCCACAGCGATGGAGGCTTGTTCAAAAAGAGTTGCAATCTCATGCTGCGCTGGGGCCACTTCATTATGGCGCGTCTTTATCGGAATGCCAAGGCGAAGAGATCCCTCTTCAAATTCCCGCATAAAAGCCACTATACGCTCTTTCATCGCCCCAAAATAGTGATCCTCTAATTCTTGCCCCTTAGGAGATGGCGCGCCATACACAGTTCTTCCCGATAAAAGAAGATCAGGGCGCATTAACATTAAGCGACGATCTATAACAAAATATTCTTGCTCCGCCCCCAATGTCGAATAGACGCGCCCCCCCTCCACTTCGCAAAGGCGCAACAGACGCAAAGCCGCCTTTTGTATTTTTTCTTCAGAGCGCAGCAAAGGAATTTTATGATCGAGCGGAGCCCCTGTCCAAGAAAAAAAAAGAGCGGGAATGCAAAGTGTAACCCCACCCCCTCCTTGCCATAAAAAAGGGAGCAAACTAGGATCCCATACGGTATAGCCCCTCGCTGCATGAGTGACCCTTAACCCCCCTGAGGGAAAAGAAGATGCGTCTGGCTCGCCACGCAACAGGTCCTTCCCGCGAAAACTTTCAATCACGACCCCTTTATCAGACCAATTCAAAAAGGAATCGTGTTTTTCCGCTGAAGCGTCTGTGAGGGGCTGAAACCAATGAGTAAAGTGGGTCGCCCCCTCCTTCACAGCCCAGTCTCTCATAACTTCTGCAAACGCATCAGCGTGGGCGAGATCGAACTTTTCTTTCCCTTCCCTGACACGGACAAAATTTTGATACGCCTTTTGAGACAGCCTCTGCTCTAAAATAGTAAGAGAGAGCACTCGACTTCCAAATTGCGAAACAGAAGGCTTTTCTAACAATCGCGCGCGTTTGCCCATACCGCGTATTCCTTCAGCCCGTGCATTCATGGAAATCCCCCCTCGATAAAGATTTTCACAAATCTACAATGAAAAAAAGCCTTTGTCAATGAACAAAAAAAACCCTAGGCTACGCACCTAGGGAAAACAAAAAC
>CAIPFQ010000178.1 GCA_903864395.1 uncultured Chlamydiae bacterium
AAAGCACTAAGGTTATATCATGCCTTTTACCGTGACAATGCCAAAACTTTCCCCCACAATGGAAGAGGGGATGATTGCCAAATGGCACAAAAAGATTGGGGACAAAGTGGCCTCAGGCGAATTGCTTGTCGAAGTTGCGACAGATAAAGCGACGATTGAGTACAATGCGCTCGATGCTGGTTTTTTGCGTTTGATTCTTGTTCCTGAAGGGAAAAGGGCGCGAGTCAATGAGCCGATGGCTGTTTTTACGGAAACGGCGACAGAGAGTATTGCGGGGTATACCCCTGTCGGCATCGCGTCGGAAAAGGTTTTAGAGGTTTTGCAGGAGACTGGATCAGAAAAAGTTGAAACAAAACCAATGCCTGAAAAAACTTCCCTCGTTTCTTCGAGTTTTTCTCCAGAGCCGCCTTTGGCGGATTACGAGTTCGCTTTTCCAACAGACCAGGCATCCGCCCGAATATCAGCATCCCCTCTTGCTAAAAAACTTGCTAAGGAAAAGGGGATCGATTTAACGACGGTGCGAGGATCGGGACCCTCTGGACGAGTGACGAGTCGCGATCTGAATTTAGCGGGGCCCGATCAAATTGTAACTTTTGGGCGCAGAGCTTTGCCGACGGAGATCCCAGGCTCTTACGAGGCAATTGCTCTCTCTCCTATGAGGCAAAAAATCGCTGAAAGGCTAAGCGAGGCGAAAACGTTTGTTCCTCACATCTATGTGCGTCAAGAAGTGGATGCAGAGCCCCTTTTTCGGGCGCGGGAGCAGTTAAAAGCCGCAAACCTCAAGGCGACAGTCAATGATTTTGTGATTCGCGCCGTGGCTCTCGCCTTAAAAGAGCATCCAGGAGTCAATAGCGGCTTCCATAGGGCGTCGCAGTCTATTATTTTATTTAAAACGATTGATATTTCGGTGGCGGTGACTGTGGACGCTGGGCTGATTACCCCTATTATTCGCCATGCCGACTACAAGAATTTGGGGGAAATCTCTCTAGAGATCAAAGAATTGGCTGCCCGTGCAAAGCTTGGAAAGTTGCAACCTCATGAATATAAAGGGGGATCGTTTACTATTTCAAACCTGGGCATGTTTGGAATTACTGACTTTTGTGCGATCATCAATCCGCCTCAAGCCGCTATTTTGGCTGTTGGGGGGATTTTAGAGACTCCCTGCGTGAGAAATGGGGCTGTGGTCGCTGGAAAAGCCATGAATTTCGTCCTTTCGGTCGATCATCGGGTCATTGATGGGGCAGAGGCTGCGAAATTTCTGAAAAGCATTCAAAAATACATTGAAAGCCCATCTATTTTATTGATATAATCTTTAGATTGTGTTAAAATAAGAGCCAAAATAGGTTGGTTTTTATGGCTTCTAGTTCTGGCAACATTAGTTTTTTTACGCCGATTCAACCAAGACAAGAGGATTCTGCGTGTCTTAAAGCAGGTGTTTTTTTCGATTGGGTGTTTGGTTTTTGCGCAGAGCAGACAGCAAAGATTACAAAGTGCGGTGATGATCGGACGTGCACTGTAACTCTTAATCTTGTTGAACAGGAATCGACGGCATGGAAGTTTGCTCGAGTGTTTTTACTGATTCTTTGTGTATTGACCTTGGTGCCGCTGGTTTTGAAAGGATTGACTCGCTGTCTCTACACCTTTCAGCCTGCAGAAAAAGTTAATGTCTATAATTGTCAATTGAAAAAGAACCTATCTACTCGACAACCCCCTAAGAAAGTAATGGATATTGTTTCTGAATATTTAGAAAACAAAAAATCTTCAGAAGAAGATTTGGAAGTAATTGAAATACTTAAAAAATCTGATGAAGGTAAAATAATATACAGACAATTATTTACAGAAAAAACTCAGTATTGTGATGACGGACTAGTTGCCAATATTTTGAGTTCCCTTAAAGAGGTTGAGTGTTCGGGCGGAGGGGACTGTTTAATCATGTCTCTTCTTTATGCTGATATTGAAAATGCGGGAAATAGCGTCACACGTGAACAGATTGAGAAATATGGATCTGTTGATCAAGAGGCTCGTAAAAAAGATTGTTTTGAAAATATTGAACTAGAAATCGAAAGGATTCGAAAATGCATCGCGGATAATATTAATATAGAAATTTTAGAATATTTTGTTTCAGATCTGAATGAGTCCGAAAGAGGATTGTATGGGCTAAATCTAGGGGGAGGCTCTGATAGAGACAAGTATTTAAATTATGTTATTACACCAAAGAATCCTATCGGAATTTTAGAGCTGAACACTTATAGTATTTTAAGAAAAAAACCTATTCTTGCTTTGAGTAAAATTTATCGCGATAGCAATGGTTATAGTTACTATGCAACGAGATATGGTGAAGAGTTCGACTCTGAGGGCTATATTGCCCTCTTCTTCAATGACCAAGAGGGGCACTGGAAAGCAATGGTGCTTAATTAGGGGTTTCGTTTACTTTTATGGTTTCCTTTCTTGATTCTCTAAATTTACCCCTTGGTCTCGATTGGTTTCTGAATTTTGGACAGAGTAGATATACGCGCGAGTCCTTTGACAAGAAAGATTGCGAGGTGAGATCCGTCCCTAACAACATGGCTCTTTGGCAAAGCTTGTTAAAGGCTGTGTTTTGTTTTTCTCTCTGTCTGCCTTTCACTCTCTGTGCTCTTACAGTACAGGGATGGATGCATCTGACGTATACATTTTCTGTTAAAAGCAATGCCATTACGAACAAAGAAATGGGCAACACAATTAACACGAAGTTTCTTAGCGAACAACCTGTCTCCACCGAGGAGAAATATAAAGAAAAGTTTGATGATCTCGTGAATCTCATACAATGTATTCTCACTAAATCCTCTCCTAGGAGGGGTCTAACAAGGAGTCAAAGCTGTCAGGATTTGTCTGCGTCAGGGACCACTAAGTCCAGGGAAACTGGACAATACAAAGAACTCAAATATCGGATGGGTACAGAAAACCCTTTACGCCAGTCTCTACGTTGTCAAGAGCCGAATATTCCAATGGAAAAGTTATTCATTCAGATGGATTCTTTAAAGAGGATGAAATCGCAATTACCAGAAGCGCATTCGAAAGATAAAGAAATTGACAATTCTTATGAAGATATAATATTAAAAATATCCGATAACTTTTTGCAATGTAAAGATCTCCAATGGATTGAAGCTGATTGTCAATCTATTAATGAAAAAATAGACAATGTATTAAGATCTTCTGATTCTTCTTTGCAAGGTTTGTTGAATACTTATAAATCGAGTCAAGGTTTTGATAAAGAAAGAATTGCAATGACAAATAGGTTTTTAGAAAAAATTCATGTAACTGAAAAATATAGTAAATATTATAAGATTGAGAAGGTTACAGGGAGCCTCTATTTAAAACTGGTTTCTATGAAAGATCCTACATGTAGTATTGATCTCATTATGCGAGAGGGTTTGCCTCTTCAGGATGTTGCGGAAAAGATGAACAAGCTAATAGCAAGCACTGTTGAAAAAATGCAGGAAATTATAAAAGAACATTACAAAGGAATCGATTGTGGTGGCGGTGGAGATTGCTTATTTCGTTCGCTTGCGGTAGCTTTTAGGGCTATTGGTTATAATAAAGAATTTCTTTATGAGAATAAAGTTATTAAATTTGCAGATTTAGATCACGCGAAACTTAGAGAAGAGATCGTTAAATGTATTGCAGGGGGTCAAAGCACATTTAATACTCTTGTAGAAGAAAGAATTAGCAACGAAAGATTGTCATGCAAGGACTTTGACGGTTATATCGAGCTTATAAAGAAGTCGGGCGTATGGGGAGGAAAGCCAGAGGTTGTGGGCGCAGCTCTTTTGAAAGACGTATGCATTGTTGTGTTACGAACAATTAATAATAATCCTGAATGCGAAACATTAGAAACATATAATGAAAGTGCTTCTAAAGGAATTATTGTGATTGAGTGTCAAAGTGAAGACCATTTTATTGCGCGTATTCCCCACTGCCAATGTCTTCCTTTTAAAAATATTCCTTTACGGCGATCCAATAGCTATCCCCCTAATAAGTAGCTTCAATCGAATGCGGTATAAAGGCTTCTTGCAGCCTTTTGATGAAAGGCTCCACATCTTTGTTTCCCGTGCGTGAAAGGGCGAGGATACGATAGAGAGCCCCTTTTGGCTGCCAATCTACGGGATGAAGATCAAATTGCTCTGCCAAAAACTCAGGGAGAAATCCAACCTCATCAGATGCTCTACAAATATTTGCAATTAAAGACCAGCTTGGAATGCGCGTTTTAATGGGGAGTGGTTCGCCATGGATCTTTTCCCAAGTGTGTTGGAGCGCAATGACTTCCATTTGATCTTCTGGGAGAACCACAGGTTGTGGTAAAGCCTTTTCTTGCCTTGAGTAAAGGCGAAATTCTCCTCGCGCGATCTCTGTCGCAAAAACGTTGGCCCAAAGCGCGTTGTCTGGGACAATCGCAAGATCGACCTCTCCTCGAAGAAGGGCTGCGTAGGCCGCGTCGGGGCGCATATGTTGAAATGTTACGGCCCCTAGGGAAAGAGCTGCAGGGAGCGCGATTTGCGCGAGGGCGTGTGTTGTCGCTAAGCGAAGGGGATTTTGTCCCTTGGACCCTATGATATTTTTTAATTGATTTACCCAAGCTTCAATCTTTGGGAGCAAAAGTTGCCCTTCCTGGCTTAAAGCAAATCTTTTTTTTTCATGGGTGCAAAGAGGAATGCCAAAGGCGATCTCCACACGCTGCACTGCCGTACTTGCCGCGCTCTGGCTTAAA
>CAIPFQ010000179.1 GCA_903864395.1 uncultured Chlamydiae bacterium
AATTCTTTTTCAAAATAAGGAAATTCATAAAGATCCTCCATCAACTGCCCCTTCAGCCCCTTGCACACCAACACCTTTCCCTGACACTTTACAATCGCGACAACACGGCGCAGCTCTATCGTAGGGGGAGCCTCGTTTTTGATCGGCAAATGAGCGGCGATTCCTAGCCTTTTTCCTTCACAGCTCGCCTGAAGGGGACAGTCTTCACAAAAAGGCGTCGGCAAACAAAGGGTGGCTCCCAATTCTATGAGTGCCTCTGCAGACACCCAAGGCTCTTTTTCATCCAAAAGAGCTTCCCCCTGGATCGCAATTTTTTTCATCGTAGAAATTTTGGAAATATTTTCTTGGATCCCAAAATATCGAGTGACCACCCGAGCCACATTGCCATCAACAGCAAGGGCTTTTTGATGAAACGCGAAGCTCAAAAGGGCACTGGCCGTATAGGCTCCGATGCCTGGAATTTTGAGCAAAGACTCTTTTTCCTCGGGCAATGCGCCACCAAAATGTTCAACGATCATTTTTGCCCCTCGATGAAGATTTCGCGCTCTCCTATAAAATCCAAGCCCCTCCCAAGCTTTAATCACCGCTTCCAAGGAGGCCTCTGCGAGTGCTTGCGGAGTGGGAAAGAGCTCCATCCATCGGATAAAATAGGGAATCACAACAGACGCCCTTGTCTGCTGAAGCATTACCTCGGAAATCCAAACGCGATAAGGAGATATTTTTTCACGCCAAGGAAAGAAGCGCTTTGAGGCCTCAAACCAAGAGAGCAATTTTAATCTCATTATGGTAAGCTGCAAATCTATGTCTTCTATCGCAGGCCTCATTTTTAATGATTCTCCACACTATCTCGACCATCTAGCTCCCTTTTGCGCACTTCAAGGATGCCCTTTAATTCTCTGTGAAAAAAGTATCGCAGACCTTGCACGAAAATTCTATCCAGATCTCGAGGTTGTTGAACAAGAGTACTGGAAACTCGATCTCCCTGCAACGGTGATCACATGCGAGCCTAAATGTTTTTTAACAACTGCACTCCCTAATTTTGGAGATCGAGACGCTTTTTGGCTGCCCCATGGCAATTCCGATAAAGGGCACCTCTCTCCGCTCTTTGCCCCCCTCCAAAACCAAAACGTTTTCGTCTATGGCCAACAAATGATCGACACGATCTTAGCCTCCGGCATTTCTCCCTCGATGCACCCAGTTGGAAATTTTCGGCTCGCTTACTGGCTAAGGCATCAAAATTTCTATCAAAATATTTTTCATTTCCCTCCTGCTCGTTTGACCTATTTGTACGCCCCGACCTGGGATGACGAAGAACAAAATAGCTCTCTTTGGGTCTCTCTGCTAGCTCTCGCAAAACATCTCCCCTCTGACTGCAATCTTCTTGTCAAAACACACCCCAACACAGAGCGAGCCTTTCTTCCGCAATTAGAAAAGCTTGCAGGCGCCTTCGCCTCGCAAAAAAACATTATTTTTTTAACAGATTGCCCCTGCGTCTATCCTTTGCTCAATCTTTCCGATGTATATATCGGGGATATGTCCTCTATCGGCTATGACTTTCTCTATTGGAAGCGCCCTATGTTCTTTGTCAACCAAACACAAAACGGCTGTCCCCTTTTTTCCTGCGGAGCTCCGATTGCCCTAGGACAAGCGGAAAGAGTTTTTACAGAAACAACCAATAAAACCAGTTTCAACCAAAAGGAAATGTACAATTATGTCTTCCATTGCAACTCTCAGCACGGGAACAGCTTTTCATTACCTGGATCATATCGCCCCTTTAGCGTGGCATCTCGAGGCACCTCTCATCGTCAGTGAAAGAAAAACAGAGAGCCTTGCTGCTAAATATTATCCTTTCATTCCTCTTGAGTGCATTGAAGATCTTGAATTCAAGTTCGCATCGCTGGCCAGATTCGATACCTTGATTGAATGTAGGTATTGGAGGCCTCATTTTAAACCAGTCTTTGAGACCTTACATGGGAAAAAAATTGATCTCATCTTTTGTCCTCATGGACAATCCGATAAAGGATTTGGTGCGCCATCGCTCGCCTATTACGCTCAGCAAGACGCTATTTTTTTCTATGGAGATCTTCATGCCGATATGCTTCAAAAACTCGATCTTTGGGATTCTATTCCGCGCAAGATTCGCTTGGGAGATTATCGCAGGGACTATTATTTAGCCCATAAAACATTTTACGACGATCTCATAGAGAAGGAAATTTTTTCCTCCCTTCCCCCTAATCAACCTACGCTTCTTTACGCGCCTACCTGGCTCGATGACGATTTATCTTCTTCCTTTTTTGAGCAAAGCGAACGAGTGTTTTCTTCTCTTCCCCGTTCTTGGAATCTCATCGTCAAGCTACACCCCTTTCTTCAAGAGAGACATCCCGCGCACTATATCCACGCCCTCGAGCGCTGTCCTAAGGGAGAAAATTTTTTGCTCCTCGAAGATTTTCCTTTGATTCATCCTCTTTTAGCCCGCGTCGATGCATATCTTGGAGACTTTTCCTCCGTTGGTTATGATTTTCTTAAATCTCAACGCCCTATGTTTTTTTTTCCCAACGACAAAATGCCCAAAGCAAAACTTCGAGACTGTGGGCTAGAAATTCCCGATCAAGTTTCTTTATTTTCTTTTTTAGATAAGCATCGAGACAACCCTTTTGCCGAAAAGCAAAAACAGCTCTATGATTACGCCTACTCGTTAAAAAGTGGCAGTACGTACATTCCTTTTAAATCATTGAGCGCGCATAAGCCCCTAGGGAGACCCCCTCATCCCCCTTTTCTACTTTAGAAAGTGTCGAGCGACTGATCGAGGCTCTTTCCGCAGCGAGGCGCATGGGGATGCTCCTCCTTTTTCTCGCATCGCTTAAATCTTGTCCCAGCTTTTTCATCGCCTGCCTCGCTGGAAGAGGCGTATTTCTAATGCCCATAATCTCAGTCCTTACCTTAGTTAGGGTACAGAATTTAAACCATCAAGTCAAACTAAGACGCTATGCAGTCGCCTTGACTATGGCTCTATAGGTATAGTTTTTTTTCTTTTTTCCAAGAGAGGGAGAAAACTCAATTTTCACATAAATCATCCGAAGAATATCTCCGTCAAGATTCTTTTTTTCTCCTTTTCCGTAGAGAGAAAATTGCCGTTCCACAAGCTTGTCCGCTCTTCCTGGGATGAGCACTTTTTCTGGCTTCAGGGGAAAGGGGCCTTTAGTTTGTTTAAAAGAGGGAATCTGGCTCCATGGAATTTGATTGCGATGAAGCTGCTCTTTAATCTCTGCAAAAGTCCAGTCGGCGAGTCTTTCCGCTTCGAGCGCCTCGAACCCTTGCATTTCCTGGCGGAAGCTGCGAATAGGGCCTAGAATAAGAGGCACTGCAAAAAGAGAGACAAGAATGAGGGCGATCAAAACTTCAAGAAGAAGAAAGGAGCGCTTCACAAAACGGCAATGGGCTGATAGCGAATGTAGTCGCAAGACGAAAGGAGGTAGCGCACGCCTCTTTTTTCTCCGAAAAGAAGCTCTCCTGATTTAACATTATGCAGATGCCCGAACACACAAACATGAATTTTATGTTCCTCGAGAATTTGAGCGGCTCTCGAAAGAGCGAGGTCTGCGCCAATGGGGGGATAATGAGTCATCGCGATCCGCCATTTCGCATCGGGGGATAATTGTTTCAAGCTGAGCTTGAGCCTTTCAAGCTCTCGATCAAAAATCTTTTGAGAAAATTCTTCTTGTATCTCTTCAGCGGGATCCATCGATGGGGCTTTGAAAGGTGAGGGGGTAAAATCGACGGAGGCCCCAAAGGAATACTCTGGCGTATCCCAGAGCCGCGCCCCGCCCACCGCGACATCTCTCCAATGAAAGGCGTTGTTTTGAATGAGGTGAATCGAGGGAGGGAGAACGGCTAAAATCTTTTTCAAAGAACTCCACCAATAGTCGTGATTGCCCTTGATCATGACTTTCGTCCCTGGAAGGCGATGAATCCAGGCGAGATCGGCAGCGGCATCTTCCAAACGCATCGCCCAAGAAATATCGCCTGGAATCAGGACGAGATCTTCTGGTTTAATGAGGGCTCTCCACGCAGCCTCAATGTGTTCTGCGTGATTTTCCCATCCAGGCCCAAAAACATCCATTTTTTTGTCCGCAACGCCGAAACTGAGATGAAGATCGCCAATGGCCCAAACACGCATATCTCTATCATATCCAAAAATTCCAGAACCCTGCCACATGTTTTTTAAATGGCGATGAGATTGTTTTTGCAATCAAAGCCCTGGCTATAACCGCATCAGAGGTCGTCTCCTCATTGACGGATGCGGAAGAAAAAAACATGATGCGGATTTTTGTAACGAAAATCATCCAGTCGTCAATACACCTTCCAAAGTCGTGAACATCCTCTTCAGGGCACAGGAAATCAGAACAATTTTTTGACTGTGAGGTAAAAATTCTGTAATGTATCTGCTTAAAATTATAGGCAGGGTATATGACAGGCAAAAAAGGGGAAATTCCCTTACACGTAAGAGAAGGACAAAAACAGTTTC
>CAIPFQ010000180.1 GCA_903864395.1 uncultured Chlamydiae bacterium
GACTTGCCCCGTGAGCACGAAAATGCCAGCCCCGATGATCGCGCCGACGCCGATCATCACCAGATGGATCGCTTTCAGGTGCCGCTTTAAGCCGTGCTGCCCAGCTTCAAGGTCTGCACAAAAAGCTTTTAAGGACTTTTTGCGAAAAATATTCCCCATAGTCCACTTCAGTCCGCTTGACTACACAAAAAAACCCCGCATAAGCGGGGCTGATCTTCTTTTGCCGGTGACCGGACTCGAACCAGCACTCTATTGCTAGAAGTAGATTTTGAGTCTACCGCGTCTACCAATTTCGCCACACCGGCACAAATTGGCTCCACTCTACCTCTTGCAATCTTTATTCTCAAGTGAGTTTTTTTGCCTGATCTAAGTCCCGATTCAACTTTTCAAACGCCACTCCATCTCCTGAATGCTGGGCAAAATTTTGATAGTCGCTTTGAATCTTCAAATTCTGATCCGCCAGAGCTTTATGGCTCAACTCTTTGGCTGTCTCATTAAGGACGCGCATCGCCTTATCCATCACTTCTTGAAACTCTTTTTGCTGGTATGGGTTATTCGATTTCACATAAGACTGTAGCGCTTTTTGAAATAGCTGCGCCCCATGCCGATACTCTTGCTCATACATTTTCCTCTCGCGCGGCGTAATCGGCGGCAACTTACCACCAACAGAAATTTCTTCTGACATTGATCATCCTCCAAAAACATCTAATTGCCAAAAACAAAAGAAAAATGCAATAACTTAGTTTTTATTGCGGAGCTAAAATGAAGAACTTTTTTCTTATATTCCTTGCCCTTGCACAAGGACTTTTCGGACAAGACTCTTCCCCTGAAAGAATTCCTCCTGAACAAATCGAACAAGAGCTCGTTGACGCAGAGGCGCAGTACGCAAAAGCCCTGAAACTTTTCAACCCTTGGTACACAGGGCCTTTAATCACACCATCTGCCACAATGGTGCCCCCTGGTTACACGAATTGGCAACCGTATATTTACTTCACGGACAATTACAACGTTTTTAATAGCAAGCGCGAAAGCGTCAGCGCTCCGAACACCTTTATTGTGAAAACACAGCCTGTGATTTTGCAAATTGGAATCACCCCTTCTGTCGATACAGGAATCTCCATGGGCACAGTCGCACAGTGGAAAAAGGGACAATTCAGCGGCGGATTTCAAGACATGACGCTGCAAATCGGTTTTTTGATCAGTAAGCAAACACCCTATGCGCCCCAAGTAAAATTTACCCTCGGAGAAGTTTTGCCGACGGGCAATTATCAAAATCTCGATCCCGACAATCTAGGGCTTGATGCCACAGGAGGTGGCGTTTGGAGCACTGCCTTCAACTTAACTTTCGGAAAACTTTTTTTTTGGAATACGCTCCATCCTTTTAACACAAGAGTGTCCTTTGGATATTCTGTCCCCACCCCAACGGAGGTCAGGGGGTTTAACGCCTATGGCGGAGGCTACGGGACGAAAGGCAGGGTTCATCCAGGCAATAATTTTAACGTCGATCTCGGACTAGAACTAAGCATTAATCAACCATGGGTTGTCGCTTTGGATGTCGCTTACACCTGTTCGAATCGAACGACATTTAGCGGGTCTTCTGGGACGACAACCTCTGGGGGCAATATTTTGGCAGCAGTGGGCAGCAGCTACAGCGATCAGTTGAGTTTTGCTCCCGCGGTGGAATACAATTTTAGCGACAAGATGGGGCTGTTGGGCGGTCTGTGGTTTACTACCTATGGCAGGAGCGCTCCAAACTTTATCTCAGGGGTCTTCACTTGGTATTGGTTTTTTCCTTAACATGTAATTGGGCAAAGCGAAAGAGGCTTTGTGGATCTCTCGATTGTAATAAAAGAGGGTTTGGACAAATGGCTCTTCCCTGATCGCCTCAAAGGGAAGAGTAAGGTCCGATGCCCACCCAAACGCCATACCCCCACCAGCATACGTAGGGATGGGCGCTACATAAAATCCTAACTGAGCAAAATGGGGCGAGCGATTGTTCAGAGTGAGAGTCATCTCTTCTCCCTGCAAAAACGGCACGCCGTTTTGATTGACAAAAAGACCTCCTTCTTTAAGACGCGCTTTGCAATCGCCATAAAATTCAGAGGTAAATAAAACAGCACCAGGGCCAAAAGGATCTGTAGAGTCGCAAAGAATGACATCAAAAAGCTCTTCGCTGAACTTTACAAAGAGGGCCGCGTCTCCAATGATTACCTCCAAGCGGGGATCATCAAAAACGCCATCGGAGAGTTTGGGGAAATATTTTTTTGAAAGAGAAATCACATCGGGATCAATTTCCACCAAAACCATCCGCTTCACCGCTGCATGCTTTGCCACTTCCCGCAAAATGCCGCCATCCCCCCCCCCCAAGACCAAGACAGAAGAGGGATGAGGATGGGACAAAAGAGGGACGTGCGTCATCATTTCGTGGTAAATCGGCTCGTCGGCCTCTGTCAACTGAATCACTCCGTCGAGAGCCAGCACTCTGCCAAAGAGAGGATTTTCAAAAATCACGACCTCTTGCAGCTCTGTTTTTTCTTGAAAGACCTCTTGCGAAACATAAAATTTTTGTCCCCATCCATGAAAAAGAGTTTCTTCAAAAAAGGCTAAAGCGAGAGCCACAGCGAGAGGAAAAATATGCATCGTAAATATTCCTTTAAAAACTGACCTGTCAGTTTAACTCGACTTTGCAGCTTTTGTGGGCTGACTGCCTTGGCTATTTGTCCCCGGACGTTCGACCTATGGTCGAACTGGGCGATTATTTAAACCAGGCAGGGGTTTTTAAC
>CAIPFQ010000181.1 GCA_903864395.1 uncultured Chlamydiae bacterium
CAACCCAAAAAAGTTGCAAAATCGAGGACTGTGAAATAGTTTTCTGGAAATACAAGAAGTGGTATGAGCTGAGAATATGGCGAAGAAATACGATGAAAGTGCTGTTTTGTCCCTCGATGCGCTCGCGCACATCCGTTTGCGCTCAGGGATGTATATTGGCAGACTTGGGGACGGGTCTCACCCCGATGACGGGATTTACGTCATGCTTAAAGAGGCGATTGATAATTCCGTCGATGAATTCATTATGGGGCATGGAAAAAAGATCGTTATTACCCTCAATGAAAAAACCTCGACCGTCTCTGTGCGCGACTGGGGGCGCGGTATTCCTTTGGGCAAGGTGGTTGAGTGCGTAAGTCAAATAAACACAGGGGCTAAGTACAACGATGACGTTTTTCAGTTTTCCGTAGGACTCAATGGCGTAGGGATGAAAGCGGTGAATGCCTTGTCTTCTCATTTTGTGGTAAAAAGCGTGCGTGAGGGGGAATTTGTCGAAGTCTCTTTTTCCCAGGGGGTTCTCCAAAATAAGAAAAAAGGAAAAACGCAGGAAGAGGATGGCACGTGGGTGGAGTTTATTCCAGATACTGCGATCTTTAAGAAGTTCTCTTTTCATAAAGACTTAATTATAAAGAGATTGTGGCATTACGCCTATCTTAACGTCGGCCTTACCCTCCTTTTTAATGGGGAGGAGGTTCGCTCCGAGCATGGGCTTCTCGATCTTTTGAATGCCGAGGTCAAGGAAGATCGCCTCTATGAGCCGCTTCATTATCGAGGCAAAAGCGTCGAATTTGCTTTTCTTCATTCTTCGAGCTATGGAGAGACCTATTTTTCTTTCGTGAATGGGCAGTATACGCAAGATGGCGGCACGCATTTGTCGGCCTTTCGAGAGGGGATTTTAAAAGGGGTTAATGAGTTCGCGAAAAAGAATTTTCAGGGGATTGATGTGCGCGAGGGCATTGTGGGCACAATCCTTGTCAAGGTAAAAGATCCTGTGTTTGAGTCGCAGACGAAAAACAAGCTTTCGAATAGCGAAATTCGGGGCCCGATCGTGCAGGAGGTGAAGGATGCTGTCCAAAACCTTCTCTATAAGCACGAAGATGCGGGGAAAAAGATTTTAGAGCGGATTGTTTTTAATGAGAAACTGAGAAAAGAGCTTGCGGCGGTCAAAAAAGAGGCGAAGGAAAAGCAAAAAAAAATTTCCTTCAAAATCCCAAAACTGCGCGATTCTAAATTCCATTTTGGGGATGGTTCGAAAGAGGGGGAGCGCTCGGTGATTTTTCTTACGGAGGGAGAGTCGGCCTCCGCCTCCATTGTGATGACGAGAGATCCTCTCACGCAGGCCGTATTTTCTTTGCGCGGCAAGCCGATGAATGTTTATGGCATGAAACTTGAGCTTTTGTACAAGAATGAAGAGATGTACAACTTAATGTCGGCGCTCAATATTGAAGAAGATCTTGCGAATCTTCGCTACAACAAAGTCATTTTAGCAACCGATGCCGATGTGGATGGGATGCACATTCGCAATTTGCTCATTACCTTCTTTTTGACTTATTTTGAGAGCCTTGTGTTACATGGTCATCTTCATATTCTTGAAACACCTCTGTTCAAGGTGAGGGGAAAGGAAAAAACGATCTATTGTTATTCAGACGAGGAAAGGGCTGTTGCGGAAAAAGAGCTTGGGAAAAATAGCGAGATCACGCGATTCAAAGGGTTGGGAGAAATTTCGCCGAATGAGTTTAAGCAGTTTATCGCAAAAGATATACGGCTTCTTCCTGTGAGAATCCAAAATTTGAGCGATGTGAAGCCTACGCTAGAGTTTTATATGGGCAAAAATACGCCAGCGCGAAAAGCCTTTATTATGAAAAATTTGGAGAGCGACAATGGATGATTTAAAAGCGCAGATGCGCGATCACTTTGTCAAGTACGCCTCTTATGTGATTTTAGATCGGGCGATTCCCAATGTGGTCGATGGGCTAAAACCTGTGCAGCGCCGGATTATGGAGATTTTGTGGCGGCAAAATGATGAAAAATTGCACAAAGTCGCGAATATTGTGGGACAGACGATGCAGCTTCACCCCCATGGCGACGCTCCGATTTATGAAGCCCTTGTGAACTTAGCGAACAAGGGATACGCTCTCGATCGGCAGGGAAATTTTGGCAATATTTATACGGGCGATCCTTCCGCTGCGGCGCGCTATATTGAAACGAGGCTTTCTCCCTTGGCGAGAGAAACCCTTTTTAATCCCGACTTAACCGAAAAGATCCCCTCCTATGATGGAAGGAATTTAGAGCCTGTTACGCTGCCTGCAAAAATTCCACTTTTGCTTTTGCAGGGCGCAGAAGGGATTGCAGTGGGGATGGCGACCTCTATTTTGCCCCATAATTTTACAGAGCTTCTCGAAGCTCAGATCGCGTGTCTTGAAGGAAGGCCGTTTAAAATCTTTCCAGATTTTCCGACGGGCGGAATTATGGATAAGAGCGATTATCAAAAGGGAAAGGGAAAAATTAAGCTTCGCGCTAAAATTGAAGTGTCCGATCCTAAAACGCTCGTGATTCGAGAAATTTGTTATGGGACGACGACGGAGAGTTTGATTCGCTCCATTGACGAGGCCGCAAAAAAGGGCAAAATTAAGATTGAGTCGATCAATGACTATACTGCGAGAGATGTTGAAATTGAGATCAAGCTGCCGCGCGGGCAGTATGCGGAGGATTTGTTAGATGCTCTTTACGCGTTCACAGAGTGCGAAATTTCTTTAAGCTCTCAGGTGATTGTAATTAAAGACAATTTTCCTTGGGAGACAGATGTTCATGAGATTTTAGAGTTTAATTCTTCAAAAGTTGTCGAGTTTTTAAAAAAAGAGCTAGAGATCGAGCAAGGGCGTATTTTGGAAAAGATTTTCTATAAGACGCTGGAGAGAATTTTTATTGAAAATCGGCTGTATAAGAAGATTGAGACGGTGAAAACGTTAGAGAGTCTTCACAGCACGTTGAGTGAGTCTTTCAAACCCTATCGAAAAAAACTGATCCGTGAGCCGACGCATGAGGATCGAGAAAAACTGCTGCAAATTCCGATTCGGCGCATTTCTCAGTTTGATATTGATAAAAACAAGGGAGAGATTCTGAGTTTTGAAGAGGCTTTGTCTGCTGTCGAAAAGCGGCTTAAAAATGTGAAAAAATATACCATAGATCATCTGAGAGGCCTCATCGCCAAATTTGGCAAAGAATTTCCGAGAAAAACGAAATTGAAGGCGATTGAAGAGATTGATCGGCGCTCGATAGAGACGAAAGAGGTAAAGGTCGGTTTTGATTTAGAGTCGGGGTTTGTGGGGACAAAAGTCTCTGGAGCCTCCCATTTGAATTGTACAAATTTTGTCAAGCTTCTTTTGATTGCTTCGGATGGAACGTATAGGGTCACTCATATTCCTGAAAAGCAGTATGTGGAAAAAATTGCCTGGGTGGGCGTTGCGGATAAAAAGACTGTATTGAGCGTTGTGTATAAAGACAAAAAGACAGGCCATGTTTGGGGAAAAAGGTTTGTTGTCGATAAATTTATTCTCGATAAGGTGTATCGGTATTTTGATGAGACGATGGATTCTGCGTTTATTGTGACGGATCTGGAGGGGGAATTTGAGCTGCATTTCCCGGCTAAGGGACGCCAAAAGGCGAGAAAGATGAATTTCTTCTTAAAAGATCTTCCGATGAAGAGTGCTCATGCGAAGGGCGTGAGAATTGCTAGCGAGAAAGTTGGGAAAATTGTCTTAGGGTGAAATTGTTCACAGTCCCTTAATACAAAAATCCAAAGAGCCAAAGAGGAATTTTTCGCCCGATGCCAGTTTCTACATTGTCTTGAACGACAAAGGAATTTTCTAAGTCACGGATCTTCACTCCTCCCAATTCTAAAGTGACTGTTTTGTCGATGAGAAAATCTCCAACGCTGGGCAACGTGACGCAGTGAAATCGACGCAAAATATTTAACAAAAATGTTTCTCTGAGCGTTCCTCTATTTTCGTGACCGCGAGCAATCACATAGCAAAGATTCGGATTTTGTAGATAAATTTTTTCTGGATGCTGAAGGGCTTCTAATTTTTCAGAGCTTTTGTAGATGGACATGAGAAGTTCGGCGTCTTCTAAAAGGGAAAAATAGGTTTTTAGTGTCCTTTCATCGCCGATTTCTAACCCAAGTTCGCCGTTTGTAGTTTTAAGTAGTTGTAATACAGATCGTTGAAAAGTTTATCTGAGGAAATTCGACACTACAACTTGAATTAGGTCACAGTTTTTTTCGGTCGTAAGATAACAGCAGAGAATCCCAACGCTTCA
>CAIPFQ010000182.1 GCA_903864395.1 uncultured Chlamydiae bacterium
ATGGATACCTCAATGGGTATAAAAATCAAATCGAAATAAACGTGCAGGATTTATACCAAGGAGCCAATTTTGGAGGCATTTCAGGAACCTTGGACCCGTACACGCTGCCCTTTATTTCCAACGACGTTCTTTTTCACAAGAATTCCAAAAAGCCCCTCCAAAGCTCTCGGCAGGTGGAGGCAGAGACAATTTTAAGACTTTCCCTGGGGCATACAGAGGGCTTGGATACTGAAGTAACAATGGGGGAGGGGATTTATCAAGAAACGCAGTCCGAAAAATATTTAGAAACTCTTATTTTAAAAAAAGAGACAAAAGCGATCATCAATGCTTCTGGAGCGACGGCGGAGGGGTTGGATACACTCCAATGGGTTGAGAAGATGCGGGCGTTGAGTAAAGGACAACGCTCGTTTCTCTTTATTCATCCTCAAGAGGGAGTTCCCTATCTTTGGATGGGTACAAACGGGGCTGTCCCTGAGCCTCTGCAAAATCGCAAAGTGCCTGCAGATTGTCTTTGTGTATACGCCCCTAGCGATACACGAGGGACGGATTTACCGATTGGGCCGGGCAACGTCCATCTTTTATTAGGCCCTGCCACCTCCCTCCAAGACATGATGCAGGCGATTTATCGGGCGCGACAATTGGGCTCTTCGCAGACAGTATTTATTCATATTCCAAAACAAATGGCCTTGTTGATGGAGAGTGTAAGGCTGGTAAAAGACAAGATAACTTTTGGAGATATATTTAACTACATAAAAACAAGAAATCTTCAGACCAATCAAGTTCTAAACTTGAAAGCGGCTATTCATCGTATTAAAGTATTTTTGAAAGGAGCTGTTTTACGTCTACAACGAAAGCCTGAAAAGGCGTTAGATATAAAAGAGAATAGTGCAGATCATAAAATGATTTTAGTAGGAAATGCTTTTTCATATAATACTGATCAGTTTGATTTTATGAAAAACATTCTTATTAAAGAGAAAAAAACAAATTTAGCAAGCGCCTATATGCCTCAAAAAAAAGGTTCTGGTCGAGATAGGGTGCTTTCGGTATTTGATGAAGTTAAAAAAGACTTGTCGTTGTATGAGAAATTGCTAGGGAAAGAATTGTGTTCAAAGATTGTAGCAGAAATTAGCACCCTGGAGAAGGATTTTAAAACAGAGCACGATGCTTATCTGCCTACAGAGATCGATCTTCCCAATGCGCCCGAAGCTGATAACGAGGGCAGTCAAGAACAGATGATAGAACTACAAAATGAACAGACTCTTACAGAGGAGATCGTAGAGACAGAGCTTGCTTCAGGAGAGAGAAAAAAACAACCAGTATATAATTGTTACCAGCCAACGTATTGGGGGGGGGCGTACATAAAGGAGGTCTGTTCAGAGATATCCATAAAAGTTTATCTATCTATCGAAGCGGAAAAGATCCTTAAAGAAACACAGGTTCTTTCTGGACTTAACTTGTTTTATATTGCCATCCTTAGCTGTGAAAAGATTGCGATCATTTCTCAGAGCGACTGGACTTTTATGGGTGAACGTAATAACGATTTTAAGAAAATTTACACGCTAGCATCAACAAAAGAAGGTCTTCGCGAGATATATAGCGATAATAATAAGGATAACCACAATCAATTGATTTTGGAATTGCTGCTAGCTCGATTCTATCTTGGAGATGATTCTTTCAATGACGAGCAAAAAGGAAAGCTTTTGAGCTTAGCTCCAGAAGAGAAGACAAAACTTGCCAAATGGGCTGAGGAAAAAGGGGGGGGGAAGTTTCGTTATTTTGCGAAGAAGTTGTTTGAGTGAGTCGTAGATCTCTGCTGAATCTATCTTCAGTCAGTGCTCGACTTTGCAGCTTTTGTGGGCTGACTGCCTTGGCTATTTGTCCCCGGAC
>CAIPFQ010000183.1 GCA_903864395.1 uncultured Chlamydiae bacterium
AGTTGGAGAAACCTCGACAAGGTAAATCCATTACTGCCGTAATGTTCGCGCAGCTAAAAGGAGCGCATCGCAAAATAAATCGACCTCTTCCAGCGTATTATATAACGCGAACGAAGCGCGCGCCGCGCTCTCTTTGCCAAAAAACCGCAAAAGCGGCTGTGCGCACAAATGACCGCTGCGAATCGCAATGTTTTTGACATCCAAAAACATCGCTAAGTCCAAAGGATGCACCTGTTCAAGATCAAACGCGATAATAGGCCCTTTCCCAGGAGCTTCTCCCAAAATTCTCAACCCATCAATCGATCTCATTCGCTCTGTCGCATGGCGCAATAAGGAGGTTTCATAGGCCTCTATTCGATCGAAACCCACCCCCTCAATAAAATCGAGAGCCGCTTTTAGCGCAATCGCAGAGCCGATCAAAGGCGTTCCCGCTTCAAAGCGAAGAGGTGGCGCAGCATAAGTACTCACAGATAAATCTACCCGTGAAATCATATCTCCGCCTCCCTGGAGAGGGGGCATTTTTTCCAAAAGCTCTCTCTTCCCGTAAAGAATCCCGATCCCCGTAGGGCCATAACACTTATGTCCAGAAAATGCATAAAAATCGCAATCGATCGCCTGAACATCCACGAGAATGTGTGAAGCGGCCTGCGCGCCATCTACAACGAACACCGCGCCCATTGCATGGGCAGCTTTTGCAATCGCCTCAACAGGATTTTTTGTCCCTGTCACATTCGAAATATGGGCGAGAGCCACAATTTTTGTTTTTGACGTAATCTGCCCTACCCATTGCAAAATACCTTGAGAATTTATTGGAATATGACGCAAAATTGCCCCCGTCCGCTCTGCGACCATTTGCCAGGGAACGAGATTTGAATGGTGCTCCATCTGCGATACCAAGATCTCGTCGCCAGGGCGCAAAATAGTAGGGGCAAAACTGGCCGCAACCAAATTCAAGGCATCAGTAGTTCCTCGCGTAAAAACAATTTCATCCACCTCTTTGGCATGAAGAAACCGGCAAGCAGCTTCTCTAGCCGCTCGATATTTTTCGCTTGCACACATGGATGATCGATACACCGCCCGATGCACCGTCCCATATTCAGCAGAATAAAAATAGGAAAGAGCATCGATGACCCCCCTCGGTTTATGAGAGGTAGCTGCGCTATCGAGAAAAACTAAATCTGGCTGATGCGTAAAAATAGGAAACTCTTCGCGCAGCATACAAACCCTCAGCTCTCAAACCGATGTTTTAGAATCTCAGCGCAAAAACCTTCCACCAACATCTCTTTGGCTCTGGCTTCGGAAATGCCGCGAGAGCGCAGATAAAAAAGATCTTCGGCATTTAACTGAGACACTGTAGCGCCATGAGAGGCTTTCACATCGTCGGCGAAAATTTCCAGATTTGGTTTGGTAATAATCACAGCTTCATCGCTCAAGGAGAGATTGTTATTGATTTGATACGCCTCTGTCTTTTGCGCTTCGGGGCGAACAAAAATTTTGCCCTCAAAACTCTATCGACTCCGATCGCCCAAAACTCCTTTAAAATGCTGACGGGAGCGACAGTGAGGGGCAATATGCTCGACAAGCACATTTGTATGCGATTGACGCTCTCCGGAAAGTCTCCAGAGCCCCCGCAAAAGCGCTTCGCTATTTTCCTCTAATAGCTGCACTCGCACAGAGTGACGAGAAAAAAGAGCCCCGTCCGATAAAACCAAGCTCTGTAGACAGCTGTCCCTTTTTAACGAAGCCCTCAGAGAAGAAAAATATCGCGCTTGAGGCGAGGCGCGAGACTCATTCAAGAATGTGAGAGAAGAGCCAGAGTCTAAGCTCACATCAATGTGTGTATTACACAGCAAAGAAAAAATGTCCCCTTCTGTTTTTTCAATGATTTTGAGCGAAGATCCTTTCCCAAGAAAAATTTGTAAACGGGGAAAAGCCATGGTCTTGGCAGTAAAGCGATGAATCATCCGAAGAGGTGCCTCTAGCCGAGCGTTTGGCGGAACATAAAGAAAAGCCCCCCGCCCCTGCAAAGCGCCATTCATCAAAGCAAAAGGATCTTTTTCCTCTGCCAAAGAACGATTCCATCGATTTTGTAAAAATGCGCCATAAACCAACAAGGCCGCGTCCATCTTCATACAAACAATAGGAGACGGGAGTTTTGCGCCCTGAAAAAAACCATCCACAAAAACAAAGGTGTTTTCCTCTGGGACATGATCTCCCCCTGGGCACAGAGCGATGGGAGGCAAAGGAGCGTCTAAAGAAACTGTCTGTTCCTCTAAACGATCCCAAGCTTTTTTGCGCCAAAGGTGCAAGCGATCTGGCGTCTCGATCAACTTCGTAAAATGATCTTTTAGTTCCTGCACGGAACGTACCCCTTTTCTTCAAGCTCTAGTGCCAGCTCCGCGCCTCCTGTCCGAACAATCACCCCATCTGCAAGAACATGAACAAAATCTGGGCGAATAAATTCCAAAAGTCTTTGATAGTGCGTAATGACTAAAAGCGATTTTTGAGAAGACCTCGTTTGATTGACCCCTTTCGCTACAATGCGCATTGCGTCGATATCCAACCCCGAGTCCGTTTCATCGAGAATTGCAAACTCAGGCTCTAAGAGAACCATTTGCAAAATCTCATTGCGCTTTTTTTCTCCTCCAGAAAATCCTTCATTCAGATTTCTTTCGCTAAATTCTTTGCGAATTTCCATCTCTGCCATTTTTTCTGCTAACAGAGAGTCGAACTCCGCCTCGTCTAAGGGAGGCAGCTCTCTTGCTTTTCGCCTAGCTTGAAAGGCGGCCTGCAAAAATTGCCGATTCGACACGCCAGAAATTTCCAAAGGATATTGAAAACTCATAAATAATCCCGCTTGCGCCCTTTCCTCTGGAGCCATCTCGAGAAGGTTTTGCTTTTTAAACCAAATCTCGCCGCCCACAACCTCATAGGAGGGGTGTCCTGCTAAAGTGCGAGCGAGCGTCGACTTTCCCGCGCCATTGGGTCCCATGATCGCATGCACCTGTCCAGACTCAATAGTGAGACTGAGTCCTTTTAAAATAGGTTTTTGCTCCACGTGTACGTGAAGGTTTATAATTTCAATCATCCGACAGATCTCTCCAGTTTCAAGGCAAGAAGCTTTTGCGCTTCGGCTGCAAATTCTAAGGGCAGCTCCCGAATGACTTCCTTGCAAAAGCCATTGACAATCAAGTTAATCGCATCTTCCCTAGCAATCCCTCGCGACTGCAGGTAAAAAATCTGATCTTCGTTCATCCGCGAAGTAGACGCCTCGTGTTCCACGGAAGAGGTGCTGTTGGACGATTCAATCCAAGGAAATGTATTGGCAGAGCATCGGTTTCCAACAAGCATTGAATCGCACTGCGTGTAGTTGCGCGCCCTTGCTGCATTTTTCGCAATTAACACTTGGCCCCGATAGCTATTGTGCGATGCGTCCGCCGAAATCCCCTTGGAAATGATCGTCGATTTCGTGTCTTTGCCCACATGAATCATCTTCGTGCCTGTATCCGCCTGCATTTTTCCATTTGTCAAAGCGACTGAGTAAAATTCACCGATCGAGCGATCCCCCTTCAGAATACAGCCTGGGTACTTCCAAGTGATCGCGGCGCCCGCTTCCACCTGCGTCCAAGAGATTTTTGAATCATCCCCCGCGCAAAGACCCCTCTTTGTGACAAAATTATAAACGCCTCCTTTCCCTGTATTCGGATCGCCCGCGTACCAATTTTGCACCGTAGAATACTTGATTTCCGCACCCTTTTTTGCCACGAGCTCCACAACTGCCGCATGAAGTTGGTTTGTATCGAAAGCAGGCGCTGTACAGCCTTCTAGATAACTCACATAAGAGCCCTCTTCTGCGATGATTAAAGTGCGCTCAAATTGCCCTGTTTCCTTTTCATTAATTCGAAAGTAGGTCGACAGTTCCATCGGAGAGCGAACCCCTTTCGGAATATAGACAAAAGAGCCGTCGGAAAAGACCGCTGAATTGAG
>CAIPFQ010000184.1 GCA_903864395.1 uncultured Chlamydiae bacterium
CCTCGGACGTTCGACCTATGGTCGAACTGGGCGATTATTTAAACCAGGCAGGGGTTTTTAACCCCTTCCCGATTTAAATAACGCCCCCGAGAACAAATATCCCGAGGCATCCAACCCAAAAAAGTTGCAAAGTCGAGATTCCATCTGACGGCGCAAATCGCTCCAACAAAAAAGACCTTGAATCTGTCTTGGATATTTTTTTATCTGCGCAAAAAGTTGTCCTAAATAATCGGCTTGTGCCTGATCGTCTTGCTTAAACTCTGTCTCTCCCCATTTTTGCACCATTGCATCAGATCCAAACTCTGTAATATACACCTGATCTGTCAGTTCAAAAGCTTCATCGAGAATCTCCTTCATTCCCTCTGCTTTCCAACGAGGCCCGAAGCGCATGACGGTGCCATTTTCTTCACAGGTAGAGCCGAAACTGAATAGCGGCAGATTATGAATCGCAGAAGGGAGTCCTGGGTAGGTTTTTCCGCCGTTGAGTCCCATTTTTATCATGGGTTGCGGATACGCCTGAACGCCAAGCCGCATCAAGAATTTGCCATTTTTTTCAAACTCTTTTTTGGGGATTTGGAATTGAATATTTGCCATGAAGGGAAATTGAAAAGAATAGCTGCCATCCTTGAAAAATTGACAGACAGGGTTGAGTGTGAAGTTCGTAAAAATATAGGTGATAGTTCTTTCAAGCCAGTTGCCCTTTGCCATATCAAATTTTAACCATTGGTGAGTCACGCCTATCTTCTGGTCGTTCTTCTTTCGCGCTATTTTTGTATGAAGTTCACAGTGAGCGATCAACATATTCAAGGTGGAAATGCCTGCAGCATGGACGCGAGATGAAAGGGGGCTCCCCTCAGGAAGGTCCGTTGGATAAACCTCGCGCGTTTGTTGAAACGCTTTCACTCCGAGCTCGTTGAAAGACCACCAGTCTTTGACCTCAGGAAATGTCTCCATCGCCGTTACGGCAAAATTAACATAGTCTTTGACATTTTCTCTTTTTTGGAAATTCCCCTTTTTATAAAACCAGTTGGGAACCACAAAATGACAAAGAGTGATGTGGGGTTTAATCTGAGCATTCAGTAGCTTGTCAATAAAATTTCTATAAAGGCCTACGGCTTTTGCATTGAATTTACCTCCATCTTCAGGCTGGATCACCGACCATTCTAAAGAAAAGCGATGCGCTGTTACGTAGTGATCCTTAAGCATTTGAATGTATGGATCTGGATCTGTTAAAATATCGGTGAAAAAGTCTTTATAGCCAAAACCTGGCTCATGCTTAATATGTTTAGAATCGTTTACCATCCAGGGGTTCCAATCACATTCCCCTTCTAAATCCGGAACAGCGCTCCATTTTGTTCCGAGCCCAGCGGTCTGAAACATGGATGTGGCAAATCCTCTTTCTTTTGGGAAGGATGGCTTACTGAAGGAATGTTCTTGTTTTGGCTCGGCAAAAGATTTTTGCGTGCAGTAGTCGTAAGTCACGGTGAACGGAATCGCGATCACCAAGGCGATCACCAGAAAAAAGTGTTTCACACAGTACACAAATTTTTCAGTGGTTGTATATTTCTTAATTTCTTTAAATTCACCATTTTCAAAACCAAGAATTTCTGGAGGCGGAAGCAGGAATTGCTCTATTCGTGTCCATGTATTTAAGCGATTCATAAAGTCGAGTTAAACTAACCCTTACGCACCTTCTTAGGTTTTTCTAACCACTTAATTTTAAAGATCTCTTCAATTTTTTGTCAAATACAAAGAATGTATACGTTAACTCGACTTTGCAGCTTTTGTGGGCTGACTGCCTCGGTATAAACGAAATTATTATCTTATTTGAAATTTGGCGAACATCAAGAGGGGCTTTTGATTAATTTTAACCACTGAATAAAAAAAACAGCCAGCCTCCACGCGACACTTTCTCGTGGAGGTAGCTCATGTTCTATACTTTCCAGCGAGCGCGGATCGCATTTAAATAGACCACCTTATAAATCGCCGCGACACCGATGATCGCATAGACAAAACGGTCGATGATAGGATTTTCCACCACCAAGTCGATCAGATTGACGTCGAACAGGCCTACAAGCCCCCAGTTAAATGCGCCGATAAGAATTAATACGGCCGCAGCTATATCCAAACCTTTCATAGATCACTCTCTTAGTTTTTTCGGAAAAACCGAATGGCATTCCCTTTTCTTTTCCATTACCATTTTCGATCAATATAAGTCGAACTAATCATCGCCCTCTTTGAAATGAGTCGTCCATTTCCCTGTAAGAAAATAGACGACCTTAAAAAGACCCGCCGTTCCTATCAATAGGTAAATCAATCGATCCACAAACACGCTCTCAAAAAACGCATCCACTAAATCTAGATGAAATAAACCCACAAGCCCCCAATTCAAGGCGCCAAAAATCACTAGACACATCATAAAAATATCAATTTTTCTCATAACTTCCCCTCAATAGTCCATATTGACCCCGATAGCATATCCCTATTTTTTTTGCTAAGCCTTCTTCAAATACCCATCAAAAGAAAGAATTGAGTTCGATAACTCCGCCTTCTTCACCTTAAAATTCTCGTCCAAGATAAAGCGAACGGTGTACCAAGAATTAGACTTTAAGGAGAATGTATTTTCTCCAACCTCTACAAGCTCGTCCACAGGATGTCCTGGCGTTGTCGCGCAAAGAATTCCCTCTCTTAAAAACACGCTTACCGTATACCCATGAACTTCATATTCTCCTACAAAACGCTTAAAATAAGTCTCTTTCGAAGGAGATGCGGATTGTTTTCTGCAAAAAACGATATCGCTCACCGTTGGCTCAAAAGGAGCAAGAACGCGCTCTACCGAACCGCTAGAGCCCGTCTGAAAAATCAGTTTAGCCCCCTCCCTTGACTTAAACATATCCTGCAACTCTTTAGAAATCACAAAAACATCGTAATGCCAATGATCTAAAAGGCATTCGAGATCATTGATCGAAGCGACCAGCTGTCCATTTTTCTCTTCAATGGACAAAACACCATATCCCTCATTTTCATAATCTCCCGTAAATTCCTTCAAAGGCCGAGATGGCGATGTTCCCTTTTTTCGCGTGAGATCTTCTCTTTGCTTGGCTTCCGTTTGCGCTTTGCGATTCCGAAGAACGCCATCGACCCCTTCCTGCAGCCAATCAAAAAACGGCAAGTCCAAAAGCTTATCAATCACTTGATTCGATAGATACCGCGGCAGCGTGGTGATATTTTTATTCGCAAGAACGACAATCCCTAAATCATCCTTAGGAAAAAATCCAACGACTGAGGTAAAGCCGCCAACCCCTCCGTCATGGCTTACGTAATAATGCCCCCGATAAGAAAGAACCTTCCATCCCAACCCAGCCGTTAAGATTGAAGCTTCTTTTGTCTGAGGCACATCCGAAATGACCATGAGAGGCAAATGCATTTCTTGCAAATTATAAGAGCTGACTAACCTCTTTTGCCCAACAATGCCCCCATTCAAATGCATTTGTACCCATTTTGATAAATCCGTAACGGTTGAATGCATCGCCCCCCCAGGGCCAATCAAGCTAATGTCCGCAAAAGACATTTTTTTCAGCCCCTCTTGCCTTTCTATATAAGGAAAAGCAAAGTCAGAAACTTTTTGCACTTGGTTGTTGTGAAAAAAGGTGCGCTTCATAGAAAGCGGCTTCAAAATGCGCTCCGATACCATATCCTCCCAAGATTGCCCCATCCTTTGCTCCATCACAAATCCGGCGGCAAGAAACATGAGATTCGTATACTCATAGCGCTCCCTTAGATCATAGAGAGGCTCTAAATACCGCAGACGGTACATTAGCTCCTTCCGAGTGAGCGAAGAAGAATTGTGCCACGCCAAATCATGGGCCGCCATGCCTGTTCGATGACTCATCAAATCGCGCAACGTCGCGTTTAGGGTCGCGTAAGAATCCAATAACCGAAACTCCGGCCAAATATCGATCATCCGAGAGTCCCAAGAAAAAAAACCCTCGTCAATCAAAGTTGCAGCCAAAAACGCAGTAAATGCCTTTGTACACGATCCGATTGCATACACTGTGTCCGCCGTTGCAGGGAGTTTTTTTTCCATATCCCTCGACCCAAACCCCCTAGAATAGACAATCTGGCCTTCAGAAATAATTCCAAGAGAGAGCCCTGGCACAAGAAAATCAGCCAGAGCTTTTTGAATCACAGGCTCAAACTCCCCCATGACCTTTTGAATTTTTTGGGCTTTTTCAGAAGGCGGGGGGGATGTCCCCCAAAACCCCGCTTGGCATTGCCCAATGATCAGCAAAAGAAAAAAGACGTGCCTCATATCGTTCCTCATAAAAAGTTGTTTTTTATAGAGGAGAAATAATGCTTTAATCAAAAATTAAAGTCCACATCTTTAAGAAAATACGAGGCCCAGCACTGAAAATCCTAGGGTGGCAAACACAGGAATTTTGACCGTTTTTAAAGAATATTTGCAATGCGCAATATTCAAGAGGCAAAGCACGATCAAAGCGGGATACAAAAGATCGAGGAGGAGAGAGAGGACTTGAATGATTTTTCCAAACCCGAGATTCGCAAACGCCGTCGTTGCAAGTAAAGTGATGGCGAGAGCGAGCACTGGAGATGTGCGGTTTTTGAAAATATCTTTGCAAAAATACTCCGAAGAGATGGAGGCAAGAGATATTGCTGTAGTTAAGCAAGCTAAAAAGACAGCTACGGCAGAAACAAATCCACCCCACGGGCCTAAAACTTTCAGGGCAATGACTTGAAGCATATCTTCCGAAGCCACGACGCCCTCGAATCCTTGGCTGTGATGCACGGATAACCAGCATAAACCCACATAGGTCAAAGTAAGAAGTCCCGCAGCGACCAAGCTCGTTTTGAGCATTTTTTTATGAACCTCGCCCTCACTCCTCTCTCCTTTAGATAAATGAGGTAGAATCATCGTCGCAAATAAAAGTGAAGAAATCAGATCCATTGTCAAATAGCCCCCTTTCAATCCTTGAAGAAAATGAAATGAGCCCCCTTCTATCGCCAAAGGGATCGCAGGCGCGTCAATCATTCCAGCAAAAATTAAAACTCCAAGAGAGAGCAACAAAATCGGAGTTAAAGCCGTTCCCAAAAGATCAATGATCTTATTGGGACGATAGGTCAAAAAAAACACCAAAGCTCCAATGACAAGGCTAAAGGCGAGCAGAGAACAGCTGGGAAAAAAAGCCCGAACACTAGCATGCATTAAAGCAAAAAGACGAGAAATGCAGAGAGGCCCTTGAACGATCTGGAGCAAGAGAAGCAACCAAAAGGCAGGTCTTTGGCCAAGGCGAGACAAAAATTGCCGCAGATCCCCCTTGAAAAACATCATGGCAATCAATCCTAAAAAAGGAAATGCCACTGCAGAAATAGTAAGACCCATGAGAGCTGGAATAATTTCCGTCCCACATGTTTGCCCTATCTTCAGTGGGAAAATTAAATTCCCCGCGCCAAAAAACATGGAAAAAAGAGCCATTCCAGTAAAAAATATTTCACCCCGCTTGCGCGGTTTTTCTTGTGTTGCGATCGTCGTTGACATAGATAAACTCCTTATAAGGTTATCTCCTCTTTCTGCCGAGGCCTCTGGAACTTCACTTTGTGATTTTTTGAGATCTTTAAGGATTCAGGCAGAAAAAGGGCAGTTAAAGTAGCGCGGTGACGCACACCACAGCCACGCCCATACAAGTCGGGGTGTTACCCACCATCGCCTTGGTCTCTAAAGAGAAGGAGTTTGTGTCTGTTTTATGTGCCATCATCTCAGCTTAAATTGCCCTTGCCCAAACAGCAAGGAAAGTCAGAATTTTTCTAACTTAAAATCATCTTAACACACGCACTTCTTTCTCAGCAAGCGTTTCTCTAAAAAAAGCCTCCGCGAAAACACTTACATCTTGGTGAAGAGAGTTAAGAATCGAAGGATCTTTGAATGCGTAATGGGAGACGTTTTCCCTACAAACTTTTAATTTAAAGGGAGTTATATACTCAATCAAGGGGGCTGCATGCTCTTCAAAGGGAAGAACCTCATCATCCACAGAGACAACCAGACCCACAGGAATTTTGATCTGCCGCAGAGCCTTTGGCGAATAAATAAAGACCGCTGGACACAAGAGGAGCATCGCCTTAATGCGGGGTTCCTTATAATTTTTTTCAGCGTGAGAAAAATCAAACGTCTCGGAGAGTCCTTTTTCCACAGGATACCCCGCAATCTTAGAGACAGCGCTCTTCGCGTTTTGCGCAACCGCACCAGCGAGGCTCAGACCCGTCATCCCCCCTAAGGAGTAGCCGACAAATCCAACTCTTTCAAAATCAATCACACCCCGCAAGGACGCGTCTTTTTCTAGCGTGTCCAGGATAAATTTGAAATCTGTACAGCGCTCCCAAAAACGGAGACTAATCAAAGCGTCGAAGTGAGAGCGCATATCGCCGTGATGATCGAGGGCTGCGACAATGTAGCCCTTTTTCGCTAAGCGCTCAGCGAGCCAGCTGGACTCTCCCCTCCAGCCTCGATGACCGTGGGACATTAAAATCAACGGACGCTTTCCTTCTTGGAGAGAAAAAGAGGCGTCTCGCGCTTTTTCGCCCAAGTCGGTCAAATACCAAAGCTCCACCACGACAGGGCGCTCGCGCTGAGCGTCCGTGTAGTAGAGTGTGCGCGAGCTTGGCGTCTGCAAAGGCTCTCTTTTTTGCATCGCCATCGCCGTTGAAAAAACAAAACAAAAAAAGACAATTCCAAATCGCAACATAATTCTTCCTATACTGTTATACATATATTCTCGGAAGTCTCTCGCCGAGTCCCACAAGAATTTCATACACGATCGTATCGCAAAGATCTGCGATATTTTTTGCAAAAATCCGCTCTTCTCCTTGCTGTCCAATCAGCACCGCCTCGTCTCCCACATATGCCTCTCCCGCACCAAGATCCACCATGAACTGATCCATGCAAATAGAGCCTGCGATCGGAAACTTTTTTCCTCGAATGAGAACGCTCCCCTTTTTAGAGAGCCCCCTTCGATATCCGTCTCCATAGCCAATCGGCACGGTCACAATGCGCGTGCGCTCTGCCGTAGTATATGCATGACCATACCCCACGCCCAAAAAAGCTTCCACAACTTTAAAGTAAGAAATTTTTGCTTTCAAGCTCAAACAAGGAGAAATCTCTCCTGTCGCATCGCAGCTGCCATCTGGAAAATACCCATAGCAAATCAACCCGGGGCGCACCATGTCGAAATGAGATTCTGGATAGAAAAGAACCCCTCCAGAATTTGCTAGATGGCACCGAAGGGCTCTTTTTTTAAACGGTTCGATTAAATTTCTAAAGGTCGAGATCTGCTGTAAAGCAAAAGAGTCTTCTGGCGCGCTAGAGGTCGCAAGGTGGGAATAAATGCCCACAATCTCAAAACAGCCCTGAGAATTCATAAACGCGAGTAACTCTTGCAAGCTCTCGGGGCGAATCCCCGTTCTTTGCATCCCCGTATCGACTTCAATATGCACCTTGCTTTTTCTTTTCAATCCTAGGCACTGCTGAGAGACAAGACGCGCTTTGTAAAGAGAGCTGATCGTACATTCGAAACCGTGCGCAAGGAGGTCTCCGATTTGTTCCTCATGCACAGCACCAAAAACGAGAATAGGCAAAGAAATCCCAGAGGAGCGGAGCGCAAGGGCCTCTTTAAGGCAAGAAACACCAAAAGAGTCTACAACGCTTGAACATTCAGCGAGTCGCGCTATTTCACAAAGACCATGACCATAAGCGTTCGCTTTGACGGGCAAGCAAAAAAGGGCTCCGCCAATCCGTTTGCGCACAGCGCGAAGATTTCTTTGAAACTGCTCCGTATCAATTTCAACCCATGCTGGATGATCCATTTATCAATTCACAGTTCCTAACGGAGGTCAGCATCCTTTAAAATAACCACCTCCAAACTGGGTGGGGAATGTCAACTTCACCGACCAGGATTCTAGCAGATTTGGATGATAATGCTACCAGTTATTATCAGAAGTGGTGGCTATTTTCACAATTCCGACACCGACTCGGGAAACGGAGTCTTCAACAGTCATCGTGAAATCAGTGAATCCATCAGGAGCGAATGTCGGAATTATGAAAATAGCCGGAAAATCAAGCCGCTTGAGAGCCACTACTGGGATAGCGAATGTCGGAATAATGAAAATGGCCG
>CAIPFQ010000185.1 GCA_903864395.1 uncultured Chlamydiae bacterium
GCCTTAGCTTATGTAGCAGCTTTGTATGGCAAGCAAATTCGCAAAGGAGGAGTCTGGCAAGAGATTAAGCAAATTATCGGAATTAATATCCTTGGAGGCGGGAAGGAGCAAAGAGCCCATTGGAAAGACACGCCAGATCAATTTATTAGACACTATAAATTCACTGAGCAATTGCATTCCGACAAGAGAATTATGAAAGGAATAGAGATCGTCCAATATTCCCTTATGAACGCTCCTAAGCATTGCAAAAATCAAGAAGTGCAAGACTGGCTCACTTATTTTAAGTCTGCACATTTTATGACGGAAGAAGATGTTCGAAAAACGATTACAACGCCTGCAGTATTGCTTGCGTTTGAAACATCTAAGTTTGATGACCTACCGTCCGAAGTACGAGATAAGTATAACGCTGAAGATCAAGGTTATAATAGGATGTCAATCTTTATAAAAGAAGAAAAAGCCGAGGGAAAAGCCGAGGGAAAAGCTGAGGAAAGAGCCAGGGCTGAACAAGAAAAAGCTGAAATGCAAGCCAGGGCTGAACAAGAAAAAGTTGAGATGCAAGCCAGACTTGAACAAGAAAAAGCTGAGATGATTAAAAACATAGCGCGAGAATTGCGTAGACAAGGCACTCCTATTGCTTGGATTGAGCGCGCAACACAGCTCTCCATTGCAGAAATAGAATCTTTATAAGAAACTGGGCAAGAAGTCTTCTGACTTCTCGAGTCCTAGCTAAATAACGTCCAATCATTGCAAAAAATTGCCCCTATCTTTCATAAGGGGGCAATGGATGATTCAAACGAAACCGCTGCTATTTTTGCTCAGAAAGTTCGTCATATTGTGATTGCCTCCTTTGGTTGCACCTCAGAAGAGGCGACGACAGAACAGATCTATTACGCCATCAGTTTGGTCTTGCGCGAAGAAATTATGATCAACTGGACGGCTTGCAACCACACCTCTGAGCACAACAAAGTGAGGATGGCGTTTTTTCTTTCCCTCGAGTATTTGCCAGGAAGGCTTTTAAACAATAACATCATCAACCTCGGAGAGATCCCTCTCGTGCGCTCTGTCATCTCTAAGCTCGGGCGCACCTTTCCAAAGATTCTCGCTTGCGAAAGCGAAGCGGGGCTTGGCAACGGGGGGCTCGGGCGTCTCTCTTCTTGTTTTCTCGACTCTTTGGCCACGCTCCAATACCCTGCGCGGGGCTACGGGCTTAGATACCAATATGGGATTTTCGAACAAGAAATTTGGGATGGCGTGCAAGTAGAAAGGCCCGATGCCTGGCTTCGTCGCGAAGATCCTTGGGAGCAGCGCAGAGACATTCATGCATCGAGCGTCCATTTTCAAGGCCATCCGGTTCTTGGGAAAAACCAACGGGGCGACGAGGTTGATTTTTTAGAAGGCTCTGAAAAAGTGAGAGTTCTTCCTTTTGAGACCCCGATTATTGGTTATAAAGAGGCTTCTGATTATTCTGTGATCTCGCTGCGTCTTTGGTCGACAAAGGAGAGTCCGCGAAACTTTCAATTGCAAAGATTTAACGCAGGATTTTTTGAGCAGGCGGCAGAAAATACAGCGCTCACCGATGTTCTTTACCCCAATGACAATAATGAGCTTGGCAAAAGAATCCGACTGAAGCAAGAATTTTTGCTCGTATCGGCCTCCTTGCAAGATATTTTACGGCGCACGTTGCGTGTTTTTGGAACGCTTGATGTTCTTGCAGACAAAGTACGCATCCAAATTAACGACACGCACCCAGCTCTCATGATTGCGGAAATGGTGCGCACTCTCACAAAAAACTATCATTTTTCTTGGGATGCTGCTTGGGAGACGTGCCAAGCCTGCTGTAGCTATACCAATCACACGATTTTAAAAGAGGCTCTTGAAGAGTGGCGCGAGACGCGGATGCATGAGCTTTTGCCTCGCCAGTACCGTGTCGTGCAAAAACTCAATCAACAATTTTGCGATGCAGTGCGCAAACGTTTTCCTAACGACGAAGAAAAAATACGCCGTGTCTCTATTTTAGAAAATGGACAAATGCGCATGGCGAACCTAGCTATTGTAGGCTCACACAAGGTCAATGGCGTCGCCAAGCTTCATACGCAGATTTTAAAGGACGTGGTTTTTAAAGATTTTGCAGAACTGTATCCAGACAAATTTCTTGCCATCACAAATGGCGTTACGCAAAGGCGATGGCTTTTAAACGCCAATCCTCTTCTCTCCGATTTTATTTCCAAAAATCCGGA
>CAIPFQ010000186.1 GCA_903864395.1 uncultured Chlamydiae bacterium
CGCATTGACAGACAACTGCGCGGGCGCAGCGGACGCTTGGGCGATCCTGGCTCTTCAAAATTTTACGTCTCTTTCGAGGATCATCTCATGCGCCTTTTCGCCTCTCCGCGGATCACTTCTTTGCTTCAAAGATTTCGGCCTCCTGAAGGAGAGCCCATTTCAGCAAAAGTTCTCAATAAGTCGATTGAGACTGCGCAAAAAAGAGTTGAGCAGCGCCACTATACTATTCGCAAACATACTCTCGAATATGACGATGTCATGAATAAACAAAGAAAAGAGGTGTATGCTTTTCGGGGGGAGCTCCTTGTCTCTAATGAACCGTTTCTTCTCGCCGAAGAAATTCTTGAACAGACGATCCATCAAGTCAAAGAAAGTGAATCAGAGGAAAAATCAACCGAAACTCTCATGCTTCAATTTCCTGTGAGTTTGAGCCCAACAGAGAGTGCTGAAGAAAAAATCCTCGGGGCCTTTCGTCAAAAAATCGGATACCAGCAGCAGCTTCTCGCAGCCTTTCGGCAAGATCTTCCAAAGGCTTCAAGCTCGCAAAAAGTTCTCGAAGAGGTGATTCGCAACTTGATGGTGCGCAAAATTGACCAGATGTGGCAGGAGCATCTTTTAAATATCGACCATCTGCGCTCGGACGTTCATATGAGAACTGTAGGGCAAAAAGATCCTCTCATGGAGTTTAAACACGAATCCTTTTCTCTCTTTGAAGCTTTTTCCATTCTGTTGCGCAAAGAGATTGCCTCCAATCTTTTTCGCTTTGAAATGGTTCCTCACGCCCACAGCCAAAAATTGCAAGAGCTTCAGGCGCGAAGAACAAAGACGATCGTGTAGCGCAATTAATCGCGTTTAGGGTAAGAGTAGGTCATGGCTACTCTTTTCGCAGAAATACTCAAACAGCCTCAAAAATACGACTGTTTAAAGCACCCGATTATTCTACAAATTGAGTCTCTTCAATTCTCCCCTTTTCATGCGGTGTCGCTCATCATCTTTGCTCTCGCTATTTTTCATACGCTCTCTGTGCATACAATCCACAAATGGGCGAGATCCCTAGAAATCGCTCAGGCGCCTTTAAGAAAGAATAAAAAGTGGCACCGCAGCATCAGCGTTCAAATTCTCTATCTTTTTTCTGAAATAGAAGTGATTTTTGCCCTGTGGGTGATCCCCTTGTTTCTTGCGATGGTGCTTTTCTACGGGTGGACTGTCGGCGTTGAATATATCAACACGCGCGATTATACAGAGCCTCTCTTTGTCGCAGTCATTCTCGCTATGAGCGCCACAAGGCCCATCATCCATATTGCGGAAAAAACAATCATTTGGTGTGCAAAATGGTTCGGCTCTTCGCTCTCCTCTTGGTGGTTCACTCTTCTAACCGTAGGGCCTCTCCTCGGCTCGCTCATCACAGAGGTCGGCTCTATGACTCTTTGCGCTCTTCTCCTCTCTCGTCAATTTTTTGCCTTTCAGCCAAGTAAAAATCTCGCCTATGCAACGCTTGCGCTCCTCTTCGTCAACGTCTCTGTCGGTGGCGTTTTAACAGATTTCGCATCCCCCGCAGTGCTCGTCTTGGCTCACTGCTGGCATTGGACAACAGCAGATATGTTTCTTGTTTTTGGATGGAAAGCCGTTCTCGGCATTTTTCTCTCAAACCTTCTTTATTGGGTTATTTTTAGAAAAGAATTTAAAACTCTCGACGAAAAAAGAAAACGCCATGAAAACGCCCGCGCTCTTCGAGCCGCCGAAGAAAAAGAATCCCCCATCCCCCTGTGGATCATCCTTGTGCACATCCTCTTTATTGTGTTTATCGTTACCGTATCGCACTATACCGCGCTCTTTGTTTCGAGTTTTCTTTTTTTTATTGGATTCCATCAGGCAACCAGGCCGCACCAGTATCCCATTCGCCTGGTGCGCCCTATGCTCATCGGCCTCTTCCTTGCAGGCCTTGTCATCCATGGGGGCACGCAAGGATGGTGGGTCGTCAGTTTGCTTCACAGCCTCAGCCCCATTGCGGTCATGGGAGTCGCCATGCTGCTCACAGCTTTTAACGATAATACAGCGATCTCCTACTTATCAACGCTTGTCCCCGCTTGGGGCGATTTATTTAAATACGCCATTTTTACAGGCGTCATCGCAGGGGGCGGCTTAACCGTGATCGCCAATGCCCCGAATCCCGCAGGATTTGCTATTCTCGGTCGCCATTTTAACGGAGGCATTCGCCCCATTAAACTGTTTCTCATGGCCCTCGCCCCCACCTTCATCCTCTATCTCCTCTTCTTTCTCTTTGGCCCTCTCCTATAGAGGCTAAGCAATTTCTTTACAAAAATCATCAAATGTTCTTTACTGTTAGCCATTTTACAATCCATCACAACCAAGGAGATTTTTTATGAAATTCATAAACGCATTCCTCACATCCCTCGCAACGCTTTTGTGTTTAACGAATGTCGCTGCAGGCTCTACTCCATTCGCTCCGGCGCAGTTCGGAACGTTCTATGACAATTTTGTCTACGATCAACAAACCCTCGTAGCTACAGCGCTCCAGCAGCCAGCACCAACATCTGGCGTCATCCCTCCTAGGGGCATGCTCAATTTTGCACCTCTTGTCATTACAAATAATAGCGGTCTCGATCCGAGCACGCTGTATGTCATCGGCAAAGGACAAACGCTCGCTGCTCAAGATGCTTTTTTTCTGCAGCCCAATCTTTCTACAGGGGTCTGCACTCTTGTCCCAGGACAAACAAATAATTCCGCCGATCCAAATATCAGCGTACAGCTCTCTAGCCTGCCCAGCGCTGGCACCAACTCTTACCTTCTTTACGTGCCTCAAATGATTAGCGGAAGATTTTATATTTCCGTCAATTCGCCTCTCTATATGGAGACTCTCTTCAATGCCAATACAGGCTATTTCACGATCAACGATCCGAGCCAAACAACGATTCAAGATCCAAACTATTACACTCTTTATCAAGATTTTGAATTTACTCTCGATGCCAAGTACGATCTCTATGCGAATGTCACAAATGTCGACTACTTTTCTTTGCCACTCACCCTCGGCTCGTATACATTTCCTACAGGAAACCTTTTTCCTACGCTCGACAACCTCACTGTCGTCGGATATCCCACAAATTTAGCGAGAAGCTCTATCTTGAGCAGCATTCAAACAGGCCTCACCAATGACGCCTCGACTCCCGCACAATGGGCCAACTTGACCATTCCTTTTTACAATAATCCGTACACAGCAAGCCCCCCTGCAACCGATCTTCGGATCCTCGCCGCAAAGCTCAGCATTGCCTTAGGAACAAGCCTCTTGGGCGTTCCTTTCCAAGGAGCTGCCAGCCCACAACAAAGTTTCAATGCACTGTACCTGCAAAGCACGACCTCTGGGCCCTCCGTCAGCACAAGCTACATGCAACAACTGTATACCTACTACAACACATCCCCGAATCAACTTCAGCTCACTATTTTTCCTGCGGGATATCCTCAAGTGACCTATACAATGGTCTCGAGCGCCTCTTCTGGCATTTTGAATCTCGCTCTGCAAGGCACCTCCAGCGCAGCGCCGCCTCAGATCACAATCAACCTCAACAACCTCACAACCGCTTCCTTATTAAACGGAGCTATTGGAAATTGGGTCTCTAACAACGCGATCACGCCAGCCTCTACAAATCCTTGGCAAACAGAAATCGCAAAATTATTGAGCGCCTTATTTACAGCGGGCATGCTCCCCCCCGCCGCCTCCATCGTTCAGCCTGTCGTAGATGACTCCTCCTATTTCTCAAGCTATCGAAGCTCTTACTTTGCGAATCCCAGTGGATTTTCTATGCATGGGCCTTGGTATAACCTCTATGACCAAACAATCCACCCTCTGCTGATTCAGACGAATAACTCTGGCCTCGGCTACGCCTATGATTTCGACGATCTGCTCGATCTCGCAGGCCTCTTGCACGTCAATATCCAGACAGGGGGTACATTAAATCCCTCGCAGCCCTATTGCATCTTAAGCTTAGGTCCTATCGACACGGCAATTCCAGCACCGACCGCAGCTTTTGGCCCTTATACTCTCACGGTCAATGCGATCACCCCTACTTCGAATCCCATCGATATCCTTTATTCTACAAGCGCAGGGGAGCAAACCTATTCTGTGGGCACATCGACGCCGATGTCTCTTCCTGGAGTCCTCGATCAATTTACCGTGAAGTACTATACGACGCCGGCAAAAACAGCGAGTTTATCTTATAATGTATACCCAAAATACCAACTTGTGTTACCTACAACAACAAGATATAATGCGACAGATGTGACCCTGATGAACGGAATTGTATTTCAATCCGGGACGAATGGGTCCACCTTTGTCATCAGTCTTCCCAATACGAATCCCTTTCCTTAGAGCGGATTTGTTTTTAACAACAAAGCGGGGTCTGAAAAGTCCCCGCTCTATAGGAGAATTATGAGAAGAAAACTATTCTTGCTTCTAGCTTTAAGCCTTCTTGGGTCTGCAGAAACCATGCATCTAAAAGAGCCTGGCTTAAAGACGATAAAAGAGACCAATGAACCGAAAGACCCCTCCGAAACGTCTCTCTGCGAAATAAAAAATTCTTCCCTGCGACTCGGTGGCAGCTATACATACGTTTGGATCACTCCACAGAATCTCCCCACATTTCAAGGCAACTTAGGCGGGATGCAGGGGATTTATGAATATAGACCCAATAATAGCCTCTATGAAGGGGTCAAATTTGCTTGGAGACAAGGGATTACTCACCAAGCGTCCAACAGTCGCTTCCTCCTCGATTTTGACACTCACGAGCGCATTGGCTACACATTTACCGCCCCAAATTGTCAGTGGCATTCCACTCTTTTTACAGGCATCGGCTACCGCTATCTCGGACAAACCCTTAAACAACCTGCGCTCTCGACACTCGTTTTCAACTACAACGAATTCTACATTCCCGTAGGGATTCTCCTCGATGGGCAGATTTTCAATCGCTGCACACTCGGAATCAACGCCATTTGGATGCCTCAGGTGTATCCTGCTGTCACAATCATTCCATTAAACGGAGCGAATTGGATCATTCAAAAAACTCTTGGCAACTTTCTCGTAGAACTTCCCATTACATTCCTCAGCCAGTGCGAACAATTTAGTCTAGAAATTAAGCCTTTCTTCGAGTACTGGCAGGATGGAAAAACGATCGCCGTCAGCCAATCGGGGATTCCACTCAATACGCCACGCAACACCTATCTCTTCACTGGCGCTGAAATGAATTTAGGATGGCTTTTTTAAAATTTTGGCGCGCAAATAGATTTTTAACACGCCGCCAATAACAATCAATGACGAGCCTATCAGAGCCAACATGTTTGGAACTTGGTCAAAAAAGATCCAATCCCAAAGGCCTGCAAGGAGCACAGTGAAGTAGAGATAGGGAGAAAGTTTTGAGGGCGTTCCATAACGATAAGAAATCGCCCGAAAAATCTGGTTCCCAATAGAACTTACGCTCAAAGCAATAAATAGCCACAAATTCCACGCGATGGAATGGCAATTCGATGAAGCCGCAAACGGGAAAAAACAAAAAGGAATAAAGCTAAATCCAGAACAGAGAAGAAAAAGGTGGAAAATCCCAAGCTGAGGCCCTTCTTCTTTTTTCCCCTGCATGCTAAAAACAATCTGAGAAGCCCCTTGAGCGACTCCCGAAAGAAGCCCAATCACACTGATTAAAGAAAAAATGCCAGCATCTGGCTGCACGATCAATAAAGCGCCAATAAAAGACACAAAAGAAGAAACCCAGGTAGAAACACCTACCTTATTGCGCAAGATCATCCAATCAATTAAAGCAATAAAAATAGGGCCCATATTTAGAAGCGCAGAGGCATTCAACAAAGAATTTTTTTTCAAAAAATAGAAAAAACAATACTGAGATAAAAGAACAAAAACAGCGCGAAGAGTTTGCGTTTTTATACAGCGCCATTGAAATATTTTTTTCCAAGGCTCAGTAAAAAAAACAACAATAAACAGGAGCGTTGCGGAAGAGATGTAACGAAAAAAAATTAACGAAGAAACACTAAATACGGAGATCCCAAATTTCGCGCACAGCCCCACCAAGGACAGACCTGTGGCCGAGAGCAATGTATATCCGGCTCCCTTATAAAAGCGCGATTGATTGGCATCCATCATGAGTTTTCAAAATTGTTTTAAAAAAAGAGATCGTTTCAGCCAGCCCTTCCTCTAAAGAAACACGTGGCTGCCAGCCAAGTTCGTCCAGAGCGCGTTGAATGTTTGGACGGCGCTGTTTCGGATCATCCGTAGGCAAAGGGCAATAGACAATCGGCGCATAGGAATCTGTGAGCCGCAAGATACGCTGCGCAAGGGCATTGACAGACAGCTCATTCGGATTTCCGAGATTGATCGGGCCGACAACACTTTGGGGCGCATCCATTAAAAGAATCAGCCCCTCGATTAAGTCGTCCACATAACAAAACGAGCGAGTTTGACTCCCATCGCCATAGAGAGTCAGGGGCTCTTTTTTCAAAGCCTGTACGATGAAATTTGAAACTACCCGTCCATCATTAGGATGCATCCTAGGGCCGTATGTATTAAAAATACGAGCAATCCGAATCGGAACTTTATAAGCGCGATGAAAATCGAAAAAAAGCGTCTCCGCACACCTTTTCCCCTCATCATAGCAAGATCTAATGCCAATGGGGTTCACATGCCCCCAATACCCTTCTGTCTGCGGGTGTTCTAAAGGATCTCCATAGACCTCACTCGTTGAAGCCTGAAGAATTTTAGCCCGATGCCGCTTGGCTATTTCGAGCAGATGCAGCGAACCTAGAACACTGGTTTTTAAAGTTTGTATTGGATCTCTCTGATAATGGGGTGGCGAGGCGGGGCACGCTAGATTATAAATCTCATCGACCTTCTTGATGTCAAAGGGCAAACAAATGTCGTGGCGGATCACCTCAAATTGTTCTTTTGCGCCTAAGAAAGAAGCAATATTTTTTTCGCTTCCCGTGATAAAGTTGTCGAGACATATGACTTGGTCGCCTCGAGCTAGAAATGTTTCACAAAGGTGCGAGCCTAAAAACCCCGCGCCCCCCGCAACTAAAATACGCTTCATCCGTCCCCCACTGTCACAAAAGAGACTCTAACGCTTTTGCTCCACGGCGTCAAATATTGCGTTGGCTCTCCAGAAACGGTGACAATAGAGAGATCGGAGATTACCAATGATCCTTTAGATCCCGCTGAATCCAACGCACCTCGAAACCAGAGAAGAACTGTGTCGTATTCTTTCTTCAGCTGGCCCAAAAGTTCTTTAAACCACTGCGATTGCAAAATTTCAACGCCATACACAGTAAAACCCCCAGAGTTCAGAAAATCGCAATAAGAGCCTTTTCGGATAGAGACATCAAAAGATTTGCCCTCCCATGCTTGGAGAAGCCCAGGGGCCTCCTCTCTTCCGAATTTCACGGGAAAATCGCAACGGATCACAAGAATCTTTTTTCCTAAACGGGAAAGATGCTCTCCAAGCGCATAAGAATAATCAGGACCTTTGCCCCCAACCAAGGCGATGACCTTAGAAGAGGGGGCTTTTTGCAAAAAGCTTGTCATCTGCCGCAAAACTTCTAAATCGGAGCTTTCTATAGGAGCGCTCGAAAAGCCATCGCAGCGAAAAGAGATAGCGCCGAGCACGGAGTAGTGCATCGCGCGCAGCTTTTCCTTCTAGTCC
>CAIPFQ010000187.1 GCA_903864395.1 uncultured Chlamydiae bacterium
CGGATGGGCACAGCCCAGCCAATCTGTCAAAAGTCCAGTTTGAAACAAAATCTCAATAAGAAGAGCTGCATGCCCCCAGCCTGTGGCTATATTGAGTAAGGTTATAGCCCATGAGTTTTCTGTAAGAGGGGCTTTGTCGCTGAGCTGGCTCCATGGGGGGCTTATTTCTACATTCTCTATTTGATAACTCCCTGGGCATTGTTTGATCCAGGGAATGATGCGAGGGTTTTTAAACCAATCAATCCGTTCCTGTATAGAAAGAGGGGTTTGCTGCATTTCTGAGTTTTCGGTATGGTTTTTTGGACTCCAGCGATCTGGAATTATTCGCTGTGTTTTTGTTCGATGGTTTTGTAGTTTGAGGTATAGATCTTCCTTTGTGTTCTCCGTTATGAGGAGTAGTTCGCATCGAGGAATGATCAGATCTGGTAGAGCTTTCCATTCGTGAACTTTCTTTATATTTTTCGTTGAGATTTGAAGATTGTTTTGATCGTCGAAAGAAATGTGATGGTTTTCTATAAGTCGTTTTGCCATCTGGCTAGACGAAGATTAGTGAGAAGTTTTGTTAACGAAACACAGTTTTTGCCCTGAATGTGTACATTCTCGGGGAGGATTTCCTTTACGAGTTTAGTGAGAGAGGGGTTTTCAGAAGAAGTTTGAAGAACTCTTGCAACCAACTTATTCTCTTTATCTTGAACCAAACAAACGATACGATGTTTGTCTAATAGAAAGTTTTGATAAATAGGGCGAGGGTATTCGAAAGTAATAAGACGTGCAGTGTTCGTATGAAAAAGAATCGGCTGACTGTGTATGAGGGCCGCGATCCTCTCTTGCAGAGCTGTTGCTTCTTCGTTCGGTTGTGGTGGGTAATTAATGCGCTGTTGTAGGATCAACTTGTCCTTGATGGCTACTTGGGCGACGAGGTGATTTACCTGACGGATGTCTTTTTCTAGAAGGAGAAAAACAGATACAGTTTTTTGCCCTGTTGTGGAGGTGCTGTTCTGCTCCGATATATGCGTTGTGCTGGGCAGCTCCCAAGCGCGCAGGAGTTTTGTTTTAAAGAGGTTTCGAAGATGTATAGCTGAGTAATAAGGGTCTTTTTCTTCCCCACCACACCAATCGATGAGATCTATAGAGTCCTCTTGGGTGAGTAGTGGTTCTGCTGAAAATTTTCCTGAAAAGCCTATCTCCACGAAAGCAAGGCCAAGATATTCAGAGGCAATGTATTGGATGACTTTATTTGGGTTGTCTTTTTGTAGATTGGGAATGAAATTTTCTCCCAGAGAATCCTTATCGTTTTTTATGAGTATCGGGTAGAAAGATCCCTTGGGGTCATAATTTCCTCCACGTCTCTTTGGCGATATATCTAAAACATTGTTCATTCCTTCTTCCTTTTTGCATGAATTATTTGACGATGACTTTTCTTGATACGATGAATATCCGTTTTCTCTGAGAGAATCTTCTGTTGTATTTGCGTTGTCGATGATTGAATTTGTCTTTGTATCCATGGAATGGGTCGCTTTGTAAATCATAAGCGTCCCACCAAGAACCGAGATGCTGACGAGCGTTAGGTGGATATAGTCTAAGCTCTGGCAGGCGACTGAATAAGAGTGTTCTTGGCAGGACTCTTGTATTTTGCCAGAGGCGAGCCAGTAAAAGCCTCCGACGGTGACACCACTGATCAGATAATTCGCACTGCGACAGATGATTTCTTGTGCCTGATGTGAAAATCTGTGAATCAGATCACTTGCCTGAATTTCAACAAATCTGGCTCCTCCAAGGGTTAGTCCCAGCGTTCCCATCGAGGTTCCTAGGGCAACAGCACCAGGAATTCCCCCAATGCAGGCTCCCAATCCAGTTCCCACCAAACCGCTGAGGGTTGGCGCGCCCCAGCTGCCGAAAATATTTGTCTTCATAAGACCTTGTTGCTATTTAATCAAAAAACATATTGATGCAACGAAACATTTTAATCAAGACTTTCAATCCTGTTGGGGATTCGAAAATTGAATGCTTGGCTTTTTTGGCGAGTATTTTTCTGACAGGGAGGCTGTCTTCTTTTTTCCACTCTTCTCAGGGATCATTTTCCTTTGAGCCTAGAGAAGATCTGTGAATTTGCTATTAAATGCGCTTTATCTGCATACTGAAGTGCAGACAAAATGCCGATAAATTTTAGCCCCAAATATACAATCACCTCCGAGATCGCAACAGATCTCATTCGTATAGAATCTGTTAAGGAAAAAACAGAAAATCTTTCGCTCACGCCATTTATTTTGGCTTCTCTGAGGGAAACGGCGCGACTCTATACAACGCACTATTCGACCATGATCGAAGGCAATCACTTGGAGATAGAACAGGTGGAACAGGTGATTCATCACAAAGGGCATTTTCCTGGACGCGAAAGAGAAGAGAGCGAGGTGAAGGGGTACTATCAAGCCCTTGAATATATTGAAAGGCACCTTGCTAAACAAGGCCTCATGAAAGAATCTCTCCTCCAAACAATTCATGCGCTTGTTATGGGTGGAGGGGCTTCGCGTCCTCGACCAACTCCCTATCGAGAAGGGCAAAATGTGATTCGGGACGGTGTTTCAAAAAAAATTGTCTATATGCCACCCGAGGCTAAAGATGTGGCGCCGTTAATGGGCTCTCTTGTGCAATGGATGCACAAGTCTTTAGGGATTCCCTGTCCTATTTTGGCTGGTATTGCACACTACCAGTTTGCAACGATTCATCCTTATTATGACAGGAATGGTCGAACCGCGCGGCTTCTTACCACTTTTTTGTTGCGCCAAGGTGGCTATGGTCTTAAAAATCTCTATTCTTTAGAAGAATATTACGCAAAAGACCTTTTAGGATATTATGACGCGCTCAGTATTGGGTCTTCCCATAATTATTATATGGGGCGCGCAGAATCTGATATTACAAAATGGATCTCATACTTTTTAAAGGGAATGGTTTTCTCTTTTGAGAGAGTTTTTGAGCAGATGCGCTCTTTACAACGAGAAGGCCCTCAGGAAACCGAAATTCTTTTGCGAACTCTCGATCCTAAGCAGCGCAAAGTTTTGGAGCTGTTTGTTTTGTTCGCTGTGATTACGGCGCGCCAAATCGGCGAGCTTTTTGGGTTTCAGCCAAGAACTAGTGCTGCCCTTTGCAAAAAATGGGTGACGGTGGGTTTTTTAGAAATGGTAGACGCTTCTAACAAAGGGCGCTCTTACCGCTTAGCCACAAAATACCAAAAGTTTCTCATCTAATGAGAAGCTTTTTTTGCGAGTCTCTCTCTTAGGTTCAATAGATTACGGATACCAAAGAGGCCA
>CAIPFQ010000188.1 GCA_903864395.1 uncultured Chlamydiae bacterium
ACGGGGGCTAGAACTTGAAACTTAGTTGTAGCCGGCATCGTCAAAATCTGATCAACGATTGCTTGCGGTGATTGTCTGGTTACTTCTTGGCCACACTTTGGGCAGTGCGGACGACCGGCTCGAGCAAAGAGCAGGCGCAGGTAGTCGTAAACCTCGGTAATTGTTCCCACAGTTGAACGCGGATTGCGGTTGGTTGATTTCTGATCAATTGAAACTGCCGGCGATAAACCCTCGATGAAATCAACATCGGGCTTATCCATCTGCCCTAAGAACTGACGGGCATAGGCCGAAAGCGATTCAACATAACGGCGCTGACCTTCGGCAAAGATGGTGTCGAATGCCAGCGATGATTTTCCAGAGCCAGAGACGCCGGTGAAGACAATGAGCTCGCCTGCGTGAAGGGTGAGATCGATCCCTTTGAGGTTGTGGACAAAAACTTTTTTAAGGACAATATCCATGAGTTTAATGGGGGATGTCGAATGTTTGTTGATACACTTCTTTCACAGGGAGACCAATTGCATTAGTGTTTTTTTTCTTTTTCCAGGATGTGTAATACAGAGATATCCGCAGCTCTTGTGAAAAAATCTTTTGTTTTTTCACTCATTTTCCTATAAGAATTTTCAGCATTTTTTGAAAATGGATTTTCTATGATTTGCGCAGCTGTATGTTTTTTTATTGAGCTACCAACTGCCCATTCAAAGGCTCTTCCAAATTCTGTTTGTGTAAGTTTTTTGTCCATCACAATTCCAAGTCTTCCTTTATTTTTTTTGCAATGAAGAATGCCAAATTGACGGGAACTGCATTGCCAATCATCTTGTAAGCATTTCGTAGAGGTTGTGTTTTCTGAATAACTCGCAAATATTGAAAGAAAAGGGCGCCACGAGGATCCGAAATTCCTCTTTTAGCACCAGCTTCCGACCACGACTGACAGGGGGGGCCGCTAATCACTCCGATAGAGCTGTTTGGGATATCGGTATCTGAAATGTCGCAAATAGATCTTTCGTCTAGGGGAGTATTTTGAAAGTAATTTCGATAGGAGGGCGTAATCGTTTTGTCGTATTCGTTGGCCCAAATGGTTTTAAATCCAGCTTTTTCAAATCCGATGTCCATGCCTCCAGCCCCAGAAAACAATGATACGAGTGAGGGGTTTGTTTTACCAGCCATAGGAATCTCCAGACGTTGACATATTGCCAGGATGAAGAGAAATAAGCAATCCGCTATAGTGGATCTATGACGAAATTTCCAACGGGACAATCCTATTTTCCAAATTTGATCGAGCAAGGGTATACTTATCTCGACTTTGCAGCTTTTGTGGGCTGCCTGCCTTGGCTATTTGTCCTCGGACGTTCGACCTATGGTCGAACTGGGCGATTATTTAAACCAGGCAGGGGTTTTTAACCCCTTCCCGATTTAAATAACGCCCCCGAGAGCAAATATCCCGAGGCATCCAACCCAAAAAAGTTGCAAAGTCGAGCTTATGTAGATAAAACTTGTTTCTTGTACAAATTAGTTCAAGAAGAGCCAGGCTGTTTTTTGGCACGCCCTCGCAGATTTGGTAAATCTTTGCTCGTGTCCACATTAGAAGCGTTATTTCAAGGAAAAAAAGAGCTTTTCAAAGACCTCTGGATCGAAACGTCCGATCACGCTGATTGGTGCCAATTTTGACACTACATGCAGAACGCTTACCAGCCAGGTTAGCGCGAAAGGCTAATGGCTCGTAAACGGAGCGCAACAGTTGTAAGAAAATGAGTTTAAAGACTGTGCAATTCCCTCTATAGATGGGGATCTTCGCGAAGTGTCGGCAAAATGTCCTCAAGAGTCGGACTCCAGCTGAGGCCTCGGCTATACACGAGGCGCGCTGCAATATAGCAGGCGATAATCGCTTTTTTATGCAAATCCGGCATGACCAGCACGGCCTTGGTCCACTGCGGCTTGAGAAGGGGAGGGCAGTAGCGCAAAAGGCATTGAATGAGAAAATCCTTGGGATCATTCGATAGAGCCGTTTTTTCTAGAGAGCTGAGCAGTTGATCCTTATAAAAATTAATGCGCTCCGAGATGAGATATGAGATGTCGGTTAAGAACTGATTCGTTTTTTTATGTGTGTTAAAAATAAGCTTTGCTTCATTTAGGGCTGCC
>CAIPFQ010000189.1 GCA_903864395.1 uncultured Chlamydiae bacterium
CCTGTAAGTTCAACTGGCATGCGAAAAATCTGCGAGGGGGGAATGGGAAGATTTTTAAGACCAGATTCCATAGCGTTATGGTAATTGCTCTCTGGATGATCAGCGGGCACCTTTCTCTCATCGCTCCAAAAAAGCCAAACATCTTTCCATGGCAGCGCTTGAGAACAAAGAGAAAGTTTTTGATAAATTGCCTGGGGCGTGGAGCCGCCTGAAAGGGCGACGGCAAACCGTCCCCGTTCCTGGATCGCCCTCTTTGCGCTGTGAATCCAATGCGCCACAGCAAAATCGAGCGTTGCTGCTGCATTGCCAGGCATGGCTATATCGCGCCGTTCATCCCAAGATCGAATGACCTCATTCAACATAAACCCTCTCGATCTAAAATAAGCAGCTGCTCGAGCATGGCTAGATAATGTTCGCTCGTTCCCCTTGTGCAAACCTCTTTTACAAGAGATTGTCCAAGAGCACTTTTCCCTAAAATAAAATGATAAGGTATCTCACACTTTTCTTCTGAAGAAAAATGGATTTTTACGAGATGGTGTTGGTCACGGGCTCGCGACGCTGAAAAAAGACATCCATCTTTCGTATGCAGTTCTACAGAGATCAGGGATCCAGCTCCTAAATCCTCCCAGACCTCCGATACAATCTGAGCGTTGAGCGATGCAAAGGGAAAAAGAAATTCGGTCAGCGATGACTGAACCGGCGATTGAAGTTGCCAGCCCAACCGACTCGAAAGCCATGCTCAAAGATACATCGCCTGCACCTTCAGATGACAGAAAAATTCTGTCTTCCTCGCATTATAGACGATTTTTACCAGCGATATCTTGTTGAGAATTTTTTGATGATCCAAATCATCAAAACTCGAAGCCATCAGATCGCGCCATCCCTCCATACGCGCCCAGTTCATATCGCCAAGAGCCTGAGAGTGTTTTTTTTGCTTAAGCAGACTTTCTGCGAAGAGCAGTAAACTTTGCGAAGATTCTGAGTCATAAATCACGCGAGTGGCCAGTGTCGATAGAGGCTTGAAGAGAGGGTGCGCGACAGCAGGATCTTCCGCCCAAAGAAGATAAGTCGGTAAATCGGGGATCAGATGCGGCAAAAGAAGATAGGGCACGCGGTGAAGTTCCGAAGAGGAAACGCCGATATCGATCTGATCGCAGGCGAATTTCGCGTTTTCTTCCAGTGGAGGCATGGTGACGGAAATCGCAGTTTTTAAGGAGGGAAAGGGCGTTTCTCTGTCTTCTGAAATAAACAAGGTGCGGCAAGGAAACTTTTTCACAACGATTTCTACGATATTGCGAAAATAATCAGTTCTTTCAGAAATGCAATTGAAGACGATGAGGTTGAAAAGAGAGGCTCGCATCTTTTTTTCTTGCGCCAACGCTTCCCAAATTCTTTTGAGCTCCGATTCAATGCAGGACGGATCGACGATGTGCTGCGCGATTTGAATTATGGCATCCTCCACGCTTTTTGCTCTTGCGCTAACATAGCGTCTGCCGCAAGAGGTCCCCAGCTGCCTGCCACATAAGACACCAGTTTTATCTCCCCTTGCCTTTCCCAAAATTGTAAGAGAGGAGTGAAAAATTCCCACGATTTAGCAACCTCATCAGATCTAGCAAATAACGTGCTATCGCCAAGAATACAATCCCAAATTAAACGCTCATACGCCTCAGGCGGCGACTGCCCAAAGTAAGAGCCATAGCGAAAATCCATCTTCACAGGTTGGATCGGACTACTAGGTCCTGGTACTTTGCAATTGATTTTCATCGAGATGCCCTCGTCGGGCTGAATTCGAATCGCCAGTACGTTCGGATCGTTTTTCTGCCCGTTTTTTTGAAACAATACGCCTGGCGCATCCTTAAATACGACAGCAATTTCTGTCACTCTTTTCGGCAGCCGCTTTCCCGCTCTCAAATAAAACGGCACGCCAGCCCAACGCCAGTTGTCGATAAAAAGGCGCATGGCGACATAGGTTTCCATCTTCGATGTCGGCGAAACATCTTTTTCTTGGGTGTAGCCAAGAGCCGGCTTGCCATCAATAAAACCTGGCACATATTGCCCTCGGATCACATGATGCTCAAAATCGCTTTCTTGTAAAGGGCGAAGCGATTGAAGCACTTTGACTTTTTCATCGCGAATCGCTCCTGCGCTCAACGATACAGGCGGCTCCATCGCGACAAGAGACAAAAGCTGCATCATATGGTTTTGCACAACATCGCGCAAAAGCCCCTCTTCTTCAAAAAAATGCCCCCGCCCTGCGATGCCAATATCTTCCGCGACAGTAATTTGAACATGATCCACATGCCTATAATTCCAAAGAGATTCAAAGATAGAATTTGCAAAACGAAAAACTAAAAGATTTTGGACTGTTTCTTTTCCTAGATAATGATCGATTCTATAGGTTTGTGTTTCATCGAGGTGTTTTCTAATATCGCTTTGCAGCTTTGCCGCCGAACTCGCATCGTGCCCAAACGGCTTTTCGATGATGACTCTCGACCATCGCGTATCCGATGGGCTATAGATGAGCCCAAATTGATCCAGTTTTTCGATAATCATCGGAAAATATTTAGGCTGCACAGAAAGATAAAAAATTCGGTTGCCCCGCGTTGCATAACGTCCGTCGATGGCTTTTAGCTTTCCTGCTAGAGCGATGTAGCCCGCATCATCGTCAAAATTAGAGCGGTGATAAAAAATTTGCTCTTGAAAATTGTTCCAAAAGGGTATGTCCAGCGGCTTGACTCGCGAGTAGGTGGAAATATCTTTTTTGAGCTCGTCTCGAAATTGCGTATCGCTTTTTTCTCTTCGCGCAAAGCCCACGAGAGCAAAGTTCGGTGGAAGAAGCCCTTCTCTGCCTAGATTATACAATGCCGGGGCTAAACGTCTCCCTGTGAGATCGCCGGTTGCGCCAAAAATAACAACTACACAAGGATCAATACAGCGAGAGCCTCGTCCTGATTCTTCAAGAGGATTCATGTTTTCAAGTATATCGTTCAGGGCTTTGAAAAGTCAAATTTAACTCACCCAATTCGATCAGAGGTCAAACGTCCGGGGATAAATAGCCAAGGCAGGCAGCCCACAAAAGTTGCAAAGTCGAGGTTATGTAAAGTTTATTTTCAGATTTCTCATCACTTGTGCTTTCTTCAATAACGACCTAAACATAAGTCACTTATACACGGAATTTGAACCAGCCCTAGGGGGTCAGACTTTACCTGTTCATTTCCGTTACCTGTTCATTTTCGGGTTGTTAATATTGAATGATCAGAGTAAAATGGATAGCATGATACTCTCTGCGGCTACTTACGTACCTTTACCTTCGGCTTTTTACTTCATTGAAAAGCCAATGCAAGGGGCTCTTGATTATAAGTGTGATACTTCTTTAAAAGGCTCAGTCTTAATTAAAAACTCAAAAGCATTGATAGGTTTTGTTAGCCTCTGTTGTTCTCCTGTGACTCTCGTTGCGGATATAATCATTGGTATTGCTGAGATAGCTTTTGCCTCTCTTCGCGGGTGCTCAAATAGCGTTTTACAGTCTATAGCTTTAAAAAAGTTAGTTGCATCACCTGTTCAACACTTGGTATTTATAGCGTTTCTTGGAAAAGAGGTTATTTTACCCCTTATGTTCTTTGGAATATATGTAATTTTATTTTATCTCGATGGTTGTTTAGCAGTCCCAGTTTTCCTTTTTGGAAGCTTGTTTTTATGGGCATACGAATCTCGCCGTCGCTTTTTCAACTTGGATAGTGTTTTGATTGGTTTGATTGGTTTGATTGGTTCGATTTGGATTTCAGCTATGTCTGGATTTGAGAAAGCGCAAGAATATATACTCTTCTTACCCGCCTGGGTGCGTCCATATGGGTTTAGTATTTCTGAAATATTGAATTCCAGTCTTATTAATGAAACTATGGGTAGCTTGGCGCGAATAGATCTTATCACAAAGATCAAAAAATTGCCTGTGGAAGAGAGAGCGTCTGTTGTTGCGTTGGCTTCCAGTCTTATTAATGAAACTATGGGTAGCTTGTAACTTCTCAATAAGTCCTGGCGCAGCGCAAGAATTCTTCATGGAGGTCTGATTCA
>CAIPFQ010000190.1 GCA_903864395.1 uncultured Chlamydiae bacterium
ACCCAGAAAGCGATTTTTCCTCAACAGCTCAAAGCATACATGTGGTAGAATTAAGTGCCTCTTTAAAGGGGCGGAGGAAATATGAGCCAGGGGGTCAGACTATACCTGCTTTGCCCGAAAAGACATTACGTTAGCGTTTCTTTAGCAGTCCTCTTTTGTGCTTTCAATATATTGAACCTAAAGGAGTTGGCATTTCTCAAGGTTTGTCATGGAGGGCATACTTATGCACAATTTCTTCAATCAGAGCACCGTTGGAACACGCAACGCCAAGGCCATTAGAATGAGGAAAAATTATTTTCGGATAAGGGATTTCAGAAAAAGCCCTGCCTACCTCTTCTGGATAGGAGAGCACATCGTGAACCAAAATCACAGCCTCTGGCTTTAAAAATGGCGACCAATTTAAATAATGCTGCCGCGTCTCTGAATACGAATGAGCCCAATCGATGTGGAGAATATCGATCTGTTTGTTCCAGTTTCTTGAAACTTGGGAAAAAGGACCGATAATTAAATGAATATTTTTTGCATATTTCAAACGAATAGCTCGAATAATATTACGAAACGCACAGTCGAGAGCTATTGTTTTTTCTTCATAATTCATCGTCCCAAACCAATCAATCCCATAGACCTGACCCCGATTTCGATAAGAAAAAGCAATCGTCGAAAGCCCCTGATCAAATCCTAGGTCGACTACCACCTTCGGGCGCAATCTTTGCACAAGCCACATAGCAAAAAGTTCATGTCCTCTCCAAGAGGTTTTAATATTTTCAAAAAAAGATAAAGGATCGACCCTAACCATAATTAAAAAAAGATCATACCCAAAAACTCTCTGAAAAGTCAAGACTCAACTCATTAGAGTACAAACAGTCAAGGAACGAACGCCCCGCAGAGAGGGCTCAATGACCGTAAATAAATAAGATCCGATTCTCACATGATCGCCCCGATTTGGCAGGACTCCTAAAGAGCGGACGATAAGATCGCTTAAAGTCTCTTCAGAGGGCGCTGGGAGCTGCACTTGGAACTCTTGAGCAAACTGCCCTACTGACATATCGCCTAGCAGTGTGCGCTCGATATAAAACCGAGGCGTCTCTGGAGAGACCCCCTGCTTAAACTCAGGCCCGAAAATTTGCGCAAGAATCGCATCGAGGGTAAGAAGACCGCAAGAGCGCCCTGAAGCGTCGAGAATCACTGCTGCGCTTTGATTGTTCCTCCGAAATTGATCGAGGATCGAAGAGACAGGTGCCGCCCCCGCAACAAACCAGGGCGAACGCGCATATTTCATGACTTTGTCCTCCTCCCCCATTCGCAAAAGATCGCGCAAATACACAAGGCCTACTACATTGTGAACCACGCGATGATAAATCGCTAAAAAAGTCGTGTCATGCGTATTTAAAAGATGACGAATATCAGAAAGGGTCGCGCTTTCAGGAACCATCGGAATTTTACCCAACGGCGCCATGATCTCTTTGGCCGTTAAATTTTTTAAATGAAAAATCTGAGAAGCTGTTGTATTAAATTCGTCTTCCTCCTGCATTCCAATCGCGGTTTTCACCTCTTCGCTCGACAAGAAAAAGGAAACATCCTGCGGACGCCCCATCCAACGATGCAAAGTGCGCGAGAGCGCGTCGAAACACCAAATAATAGGAGATAAAAGCCTTGCCAACCCAGTCATAAAGGGAACTAAAGACATGGCTGCTTGCTCTGGATGGCGCATCGCGGCAAAAATGGGAGAGAGCTCCGCAAAAACCACAACAAGCAGCAATTGGGTCATAGGCGCCCAATCGGGATTCAAGTGAAGCGATTCATAAAACCTACGAGAACATTCCGAGCCCACCTGCAGAGCCGCATTCACGCCAATCAAAGTCGTCCCAAAAAGACGCGAGGGTTTTTTCAAAAGAAAATGAAGCCAAATCGCTCTTTTTTGTCCAAGACTCACATAATATTGCAGCCGTATCTTACTCAGAGATACGCTCGCCATTTCAAAAAAAGCAAAAAGTCCTTGAATGACTATAGCGGCAAGAGTGCAGAGAAAAAAGAAAAGCCCGCCCAAACTCAAGGGAAAACCCCATTCAACTTACGCACATAGATGCGCTGCACTCGATTCGGCTCCGCTTCCAGAACATAGAATAAAAAATGATCTGTTGCATATTTCGTTCCTGCCGCAGGAATATCCCCGAGCTGCTCAATAAGCCACCCCCCCAGCGTTGAGCTATTTTCTTTCGATTCAAGAGTTTTTCCAAAAATTTCCGAAAATTCCGACAACTCTAATTTCCCGCTCGCAATCACAACATCTTCGCTCGATCGCGTATAGAGCTTTTCCGCATCCCTTTTATCAGAAATTTTCCCCACCACCGTTTCTATCAAATCTTCTTGGGAAATCAGCCCAGAAATAGACCCATATTCATCCACGACAATCGCCAAACTCTCCCCCGCTTCCCTCAAATTTCCCAATAAATGCCAAGATTTCATAGATTCAGGAACATAGTAGGGCTTTTTTAAAATAGATAATAAGTCCTCTGGAGAAGCAATTTTCTGTTGATGAAGAAAAAATCTTCGCGCAGAAAGAATGCCCAAAAGATCATCCAGGTTTTCTCCACAGACGGGAATACGGCTCACCTCAAGATCGACAAATAAAGCTTTAAGATTTTCTAGCGGTTCGTGAATAGAGTAAAAAACAATCTCGCCCCTAGGACGCACATGTTCTTTCACAAAAGTATCTTGCAACTCCAAGCATCCTCGGATTAAATCGCACTCTTGCGGAAGAAGAACCCCCATTTCTTTTGATGTCTTCAACACATGGCGCAACTCGTCAGAGGAAATTTCTTTTTCCTTACGCAAGAAAAAGAAAAGAAAACGAGAAATTTTTTCTGTAATTTTTGTGAGTGGCTGGCGCAGAGGGCGTAATCTTTTTGTCAAAGAGCCAATGAAAGGAGAGATCCTAAGAGCAATCGCTTTGTGATGCGGCATAGCCATCGACTTGGGAAGTATCTCTCCAAAAACGAGGGTCAACACCAAGGGAACACCGACTTTGAGACTCCAAGAGCTCACTGTAGTAAAAAGGCTCGATACAATATTTTGAACAAGAAGGTTCGCAAAAACATTGAAGATCAGCAAAGTCACCAAAACATCGCGCGGATGGGTCATCATCTGAGCTAAGTTTGAGAAGCGAGGATCGAGAGAATTTTTATAGGTTTTTAACGTCAAAGGAGAAAGAGAAAAGAGCGCCGTTTCAGAGGCCGATAAAAAAGCGGAACAGGAAAGAATGATAAAAAGAAGAAAGAAAAGAAAGAGGGTCATTTTTTGAAATGGATCTTAAGCCATCCTTCAGGAACCACGCCAAGATCGCGCATCAAAATCATTTCGACCCAGCTCGGATCGCTTTGGGAATCAATTTGCAAACGCAACCAATCTCTTTCTCGAAGAGCCAAATCCTTTTCCTTCTCTATATTCTGCAGACGGGAAGTTAGTTCTATCACAGCTTCCTTCTTTTGGTTCTGAAAATGAGCGTACACAGAAACTACGACCCCACAGAACAAAAACGACCATACCCACTGTCTCCAGAACATGGCTCCCTCCTATTTTAGGATATTACGGGATCGGAACTGTAATGTCCATTTGTTTCATATATTTTCCTCCGCGATCCGCATAGGAAACCTCGCACACTTCAGAGGATTCAAAAAAGATTACCTGGGCGAGCCCTTCTCCTGCATAAATTTTGGCTGGCAAAGGGGTTGTATTTGAAATTTCCAGGGTCACATACCCCTCCCATTCCGGCTCAAACGGCGTTACATTGACGATAATACCACATCGAGCATACGTCGACTTGCCTATGCACAGAGTCAAAACGCTCCGAGGGATGCGAAAATACTCCACGCTTCTGGCTAAAGCGAATGAATTAGGTGGAATTACGCATGTGTCTGCTTTGATATCCACGAACGCGTCCGCTCGAAAATTCTTTGGATCCACAATTGAGTTATATACATTCGTAAATACTTTGAACTCTTGAGCGACTCGAAGATCATAGCCATAGCTCGACAAGCCGTAACTGACAATCTTTTTTCCTTCCACCTCTCTCACCTGTCTATCGAGAAAGGGCTCGATCATCTTTTTCTCTAAAGCCATGCGGCGAATCCACTGATCAGATTTCAAACTCATAAAAAACCTCGCGCTGTGAGGATATAATGTATAGCGCAGGAAATGATTTTTCTGCTATCTTTTTGTCATGGACAAGCTGCACATTGAGTCTTCTTGGAGTCAGCCCGACACCCCTTTTGAAACACCCCTTCGCCCTCAAAATCTTTCCGAATTTATTGGCCAAGAATCGGTGCGCGAGCGGCTTGACATTTTTATTGCGGCGGCAAAGCATCGAGGCGAAGCCCTCGGTCACTGTCTCGTCTCAGGGCCGCCAGGGCTTGGGAAAACAACGCTCGCCCACATCATCGCTAAAGCGATGGGCACTCAGCTCTTCGTCACTTCGGGGCCTGCGATTGAAAAGGCGGGCGATTTAGCGGGGCTTTTAACAAACCTTAAAAAGGGCGATATCCTTTTCATCGACGAAATTCACCGTCTTTCCAAAATCGCTGAAGAATATCTTTACCCCGCTTTAGAGGATTTTTCTCTCGATCTCATGATTGATTCAGGGGCGAATGCGCGGACAGTCCAAGTGAAGCTCAATCCTTTCACTCTTGTGGGAGCGACAACAAGATCAGGGCTTTTGAGCGCCCCTATGCGCTCCCGTTTTCTCATTTCGCTCAGACTCGATTATTATGACAGTGAGACCCTTTGTAAAATTGTCCAACGAACCGCTGAGCTTCTTCATCTTTCCCTTGCGTTGGACGCGGCTTTAGAAATCGCAAAACGCTCGCGCGGCACGCCTCGCATTGCAAATAACTTGCTGCGCTGGGTTCGCGATTTCGCGCAAATCCACAATTTTTCCTCGATTGATGTAGAAATGGCGAAAAAAGCGCTTACAATGCTGTCGATCGACGAAAAAGGATTAGATGAAATGGACAAAAAAATTCTTTTTGTTATGATTGAACATCATAACGGAGGGCCTGTCGGCCTTGGGAACTTAGCGGCAGCGGTAGGAGAAGAGGCGCATACGCTAGAAGAGGTGTACGAGCCTTTTCTTATCCTACAGGGCTTTATAAAAAGAGGGCCGCGAGGAAGAGAAGCGACAGCCTTAGCTTATGAACATCTTAGACGCCGTAAGGGGTCGCAACTGGAGCCTTTTTAATGCAAATTACAATATTTACCACTCTTGTCGCGCTAACGACTGCTGCCATCCTTCAGGCAGACACAAACCATCCCTCAGCCTTTGAGCGCATCGCGGCTCCGATCGCCCCGCGCAACATTCAGGTTCTTTTAGAAAAAGAGGCGAGCGAAGTTCTTTTGGAAGTCAAAGGGCCTTATCAACTTTTTAATCCTCATGACGGCAGCCGCCTGATTTCTGGGCCGTTTGGCAAGCGGTTTATCATTCGAGAAACTGAAAATGGGCTCAAGTGGGGGGAAGCATTCCCGAGCGTTCATCAACTCTACATACAGCCAAAGTCTCCTGATACTTCAATTCTCATCAATGGCGTTCAATACGCGGGCGCAGTCGCCATCTATGGCATCAATGGGATGATCAATATCGTCAATGATATTGATATTGAAACCTATGTAAAATCGGTTCTCTCCGTTCAGTTTTCAGCACCGCTAGAGCTAGAGGTGATGTCGGCGCTTGCGATTATCACGCGCACGAATGCCTACTATAGCGCGATGAAAAACCCTGAGAGTTTTTGGCATACAACCGCTGCAGCCGATCATTATTCTGGCAGTGCTCTTATTGTTTCTGGATCTTCTCTGGAAAGAGCCATTGACACAACGCGTCACCTCATTCTCGTGCGTATGGAAGGAGGGCGTCAAATCCCAGTGCCAGCTCTTTGGACAGAGCATAGCGCAGGCAAAACCGCCTGCTACGATGCGATTTTTCGCGTAGAAACCGAGGGAGCTGCACAAGGGGTCGAAGCGCCTCATGCGTTAATTTCTCGCCAAGATTCAAAGTGGAATTATCCTATTTCGAAAAAAAAGCTCGCACAGCTCTTTGATATGGGAGAAATATTGGCAATAGAAACATTTCTTGATAAAACTTCAGGAAAAGTTTACGGCATTCGCATCAAAGATAGAGAGGAAACGCAAAACATCGATTTCTTAACTCTGCAAGCGAAATGTGGAAAAGAACATCTTTTGAGCTCGGATTTCACAGTCTCCTTAAGCCAAGATACTGTGTTGTTTACTGGATACGGAAAAGGACACGGGGTGGGGCTTTGCCTTTATTGTTGGCCACGGATCATTCCTTGCACGAGCAGATTTTCGGAGCGGTTTTCCCCGTTGGTGTGATACGAGTGGAGGAGACCATCGGAGCGAAAGGCTTGACGCCCTTCACGAAGGTAACGGTTTTGGGGCTCGATTTAGGCCGAGCTTGTTTTGGTGAGTTCATGTTAGTTCTTTTCCCCTTCAAGCGAGTAAGACCGGATTAAGCGGAGCGATACTGAACTGCGCTAGGATTTGCGCATCCGTAAGGTCGAGAGGTACGCCGTTGACCATTACCCGGAATTTCGCCCCGAGGTAGGTCACTTGGCACTGGGTTGTGAAGTTGTAGCTTGTCATAGTTACTCTAACGCTTTCACCCGTGCCGCCAG
>CAIPFQ010000191.1 GCA_903864395.1 uncultured Chlamydiae bacterium
GACGTTGGTTCTTGGGATGCCTAATACAGAAGCAGATTGCAGAGAGCCAAGAGTTTCTTCCGAAGGGAATTTAGCGAAAAGTCTTCGCAATCTTCCTAAGAAGGAATATTCGCTTGCAGCGCAAGTGAATGGCTACGCGCTCATTCGCTGCCAGCATGTCGTTGTGTTGGAATCGGCGCTCGATCAATTTCTATCGATTTTGGGAGCTTTCAATGAATAACCCCTACGAAATTATTAAAAGTCGACGCGTGACTGAAAAAAGCCGCGTCTTGGAAAATTTACAGCACGCGAAAAGCAATCGGTCTCTGAGTCGATGCAACAAGCCAAAAGTAGTTTTCGATGTGCATCAGAAAGCGAATAAATCGGAAATCGCCTGGGCGATTGAACAGATTTATGCAAATAAAAACGTTAAAGTAACCGCTGTCAATACGATCTCTATCGGGCCGAAAGCAAGGCGCGTCAGAGGGTTTCTGGGGAAAACGGCGGGTCTGAAAAAGGCGGTCGTGACTTTGCGACCTGGCGATACAATAGATGAACCAGCGTAAGGAATAGAATATGCCGAAAATTTTTCGTCCTATGACACCGGGGCAACGCAGAATGGTGATGCCAGTGTACTTAGAGTTGGATCCAAAGGAGACAGCTCCAAAGTTTCTTCTCAGTGCAAAAAAACGGACTAATGGTCGCAATCATCACGGCCATATCACAGTGCGCCATAAAGGGGGCGGACATAAACGAATGTTCCGCACAATCGATTTTAAGCGCGATAAAGAAAACATTCCCGCGAAAGTGGCTTCTGTCGATTATGATCCGAACCGCTCAGCTCTGATTGCCTTACTGCATTACCGCGATGGAGAAAAGCGTTATATCTTGGCTCCTCAAGGAATTAAGATAGGCGACATGGTGGTTACGAGTGATGAGCCTCCTTTTCAAATCGGCTCTTGCATGAAGTTGAAATTTATGCCCGTCGGCTCTGTGATTCATAATGTTGAGCTATATCCAGGCAGGGGTGCGAAACTCGTTCGTTCCGCAGGTCTCTCCGCACAGCTTTTGGGTCGAACCAATGGGTATGCAACCGTTCGTATGCCGTCAGGAGAGGTTCGCTTAATCAATGAAGAGTGTCGAGCGACCTTTGGAGTTGTTTCCAATGCGGAACACAACTTACGTGTCCTTGGTAAAGCAGGGCGTGCAAGATGGATGGGGATTCGTCCTACAGTGCGTGGAGTTCATATGAACCCAGTAGATCACCCTCATGGGGGCGGCGAGGGCCGGGGCAAGGGAAATCATCCTCAGTCTCCTTGGGCTCAGTTTGCGAAAGGATTTAGAACTCGTTCTCCGAAAAAGACGAGAAAATGGATCGTAAAGGAACGAAGGTAGAGGCATGGGAAGATCGTTAAAAAAAGGTCCTTTTGTGGATCACCACTTGATGGCTAAAATTCAAAAAGCTCTTCAAGAAGGTTCAAAAAAATCGATTAAAACTTGGTCGCGCAGATCAACGATTCTGCCTGATATGGTGGGACAAACGTTCGACGTACACAATGGGAAGAAATTTATTTCTGTCTATGTATCGGAAAATATGGTGGGTCATCGACTCGGTGAATTTTCCCCAACACGGCAGTTTAAAGGACACCCGAAAAAGACAGCAGCCTCAACGGCCAGCACACAGTCAGGAAAAGGATAAACCATGAAAATGGCGAAAGCGATTACGAGATATGTTCGAATTTCCCCGCGAAAAGCGCGTTATGCGGCTGATTTAATCCGGGGCTTAAGCGTAGAAAAAGCTTCGTTGCAGCTTATGTATTCGAAATTGCGCGGTGGAAGGCTCTTGAAAAGGACGCTTGACAGCGCAGTGGCCAATGCTGAAACGCAAATTGAAGCGAAGCGTGAAGAATTGAAAATTTATGAAGTGCGTGTTGACCCGGGTCCAATTTTGAGACGCGCGAAACCACGCAGCCGAGGCTCCTCTGTTCCTGTGAATAAGAGAACGAGCCATTTCACAATCATTGTAGCTAAAGAGAGTTAGGGAAGCATGGGACAAAAAGTATCTCCGATAGGATTTCGGCTGGTGCGTCGCAAGCGCTGGCTGTCGAATTGGTTTGCCAACAAACAAGAGTTTGGTAACCTGATCGGCGAAGACCTGAAAATTAGGAAGTTTTTGACACCGAAGAGCGCTTGCCAAGGAGCTTCCCGTTTTCAAATTAAGCGGATGAGCGGAAAAATCGAAGTGACGATTGTCACCGCGCGTCCAGGGTTAGTGATCGGTAAAAAAGGGGCCGAAATCGACGTTCTGAAAAATGAACTGCGACAGCTGACGGGCAAAGAAGTATGGATCGAAGTTGAGGAAGTTAAACGCCCTGACTTAGAGGCAAAACTTGTCGCTGAACAAATTGCAAAACAACTAGAGCGACGAATTCCCTTCCGAAGAGTTTTGAAAAAAGCGATGCAGACCTCTATGGATGCTGGCGCGGCAGGAATCAAGGTTCAAATTTCTGGCCGTATTGGCGGCGCGGAGATCGCTCGCGTGGAGTGGTATAAAGAAGGGAGAATTCCCCTTCATACCCTGCGCGCCGATATTGATTATTCTCCTGGACGTGCAGAAACGACGTATGGGTCGATTGGGGTCAAAGTTTGGATTAACCGAGGCGAGGAGATTCTCGCTCCTGCTAAAACAGTAGTTGGAGGGTAATCATGGCTTTAGCTCCAAAAAAATCTAAGTTTAGAAAACAGCAGAAAGGCAGTATGCAGGGTCTTTCAAAAGCTGGAAATTTTATTGAGTTTGGCGACTATGGAATGCAAGCGCTCGATCGCTGCTGGCTTACAGCCCAGCAAATTGAAGCGTGTCGTGTAACCATCAGCCGAACCTTTAGCCGTAAGGGACAGGTTTGGATTCGGGTATTTCCCGACAAACCAGTTTCTAAAAAGCCCGCTGAAACTCGGATGGGAACAGGCAAGGGTGCTGTAGATCATTATGTGGCTACAGTTCGTCCAGGGCGAATCATTTTTGAGGTAGGTGGCGTGACTCGAGAAGAGGCTCAGCTCGCTTTGCGTCTTGCGGCCGCGAAATTGCCCTTAAAAACGAAGTTTGTAGGTCGATTGGAGAGGGTGTAGAATATGGCAACAGATAAAAGGAAGAAAGACTTAAACAATGAGTCAATACAGTCGCTGCAAGCGTTTGTTCTCGATCTTGATCGAGAGATTTTTGCTCTCCGCAATGACTTAGCGCTCAATCGAAAGCTCGAGAAGCCGCATCTCATTAAAGAAAAAAGAAGAGAGAAGGCGAGAACTTTAACGATGTTGACCTTAAAACAGCGGTCTCTCATCGCAGGCAAGGAGGCCTAATGGAGAACAAAAATCAGAAGAGTGGACAAGAGCGCGGACAGCGAAAAGAAAATATTGGAGTTGTTGTCTCTAACAAGATGAACAAAACAGTAGCTGTGGCAGTGACGCGCAAGATGCGCCATCCCCGCTACGAGAAAGTGTTCGAACGAACGAATAAATATTATGCGCATGACGAGAGTAACTCTCTCGCTATTGGTCAGAAAGTGAGGATCGTGGAAACACGTCCCCTTTCAAAGCTGAAAAGATGGCGTGTTGTTGAGACAATGTAGGAAGTATTATGATACAGCAAGAAACGGATCTTGAAGTAGCGGATAACACGGGGGCAAAGCGCGTCCGGTGTTTTAAAGTTCTAGGAGGATCGCGCAGGCGTTATGCCTATGTGGGCGACATTATTGTTTGCTCCATTAAAGAAGCTGATCCAAAAGGGGCTGTGAAGAAGGGCGATGTCGTGAAAGCGGTGATTGTTCGAACGAAAGGATATATCCGAAGACCCGACGGATCTTGTCTCCGATTTTATGACAACAGTTGCGTTATTATCGATGACAAGAATAATCCACGCGGAACTCGTATTTTCGGGCCCGTGGCGCGAGAAGTAAAAGACAAAGGGTTCAGCAAGATAGGTTCTTTAGCACCAGAGGTAATATAACCATGAGTAAGTGGATTCGAAAAGGCGACCGCGTAAAAGTGATCGCAGGCAATAGTAAAGGCAGAATCGGGGAAGTTTTGGGTCGCACGGAAGATCGCGTGCTGATTCAAAACGTAAATATCCGTAAAAAACATCTGAAGAGAACCCAGGAAAGTCAGGGGCCTAGAATTATTGAAATGGAAGTTCCTATTCATATTTCGAATGTGGCTCTTTGCGATCCAGAAGGCAATATTCTGAAAATTAGCGTGCGGCAAAAAGACGGAGAGAGAGAGCTTGTTTATAAGACGGGTGCTCAAAGTATTCTTTATCGCAACGTGAAAAAACCAGCTTGAGAGAATGAGAACCATGTCGAGATTATACAAAAAGTACAAAGAAGAAATTCTGACGGAGCTAAAGACTCGTCATCCTGAAAAGAACGTAATGTCTTTTCCAGTCCTAAAGAAAATTGTGATTAGTATGGGACTCGGAGATGCGTTAAAAGACAAAAACGCTTTGCAAGAACATAGCGAAGAGCTGATGTTGCTCTCTGGCCAAAAGCCTATTGTGACTCGAGCAAAGAAAGCGATTTCTAATTTCAAGTTGAGAGAAGATCAACCTGTAGGTTTGATGGTAACGCTGCGTGGGAAGAGAATGTATGATTTTCTCGACCGCTTTTGTCATGTTGTCTCTCCAAGGATTCGCGATTTTCGCGGGTTTAGCGATAAGTGTGATGGACGAGGCAGTTATAACTTTGGCCTTTCAGATCAGCAGGTATTCCCTGAAATTAATCTTGATAAAGTGAAAAGACAGCAAGGGATGAACGTGACAATTGTAACGAGTGCGCTGAATGATGCAGATTGCGTAGAGCTGCTTACTTTATTAGCATTTCCATTTAAGACAGCTAGCTGAGAGGAGAAAAGGAATTTATGGCATTTAATGATCCGATTGCAGAACTCTTAACGAAGATTCGCAATGCTACAAGAGCGCAACACAGGTACGTGGACCTCGGGTTTAGCAAAAATAAAGTGAGGATTCTAGAGCTCTTAAGAAATCATGGTTTTATTGACAATGTTCTGGTGAATGAAACTGAATTTAAGATTAGAGTTTTTCTCCGTTATACAAAAGATCGTCGGTCTGTAATCCACGATTTGCAACGCGTGTCTAAGTGTGGAATGCGCCGGTATGTAGGATATCAAGAGATTCCTCGAGTATTCAATGGAATGGGGCTGTGCCTTGTATCGACGCCTAAAGGGATTGTCGATGGCGAAACAGCTCGTAATTTAAAAGTGGGTGGGGAACTGCTCTGCACGATTTGGTAACAAGGATATAAGGACATGTCGAGACTGGGAAAAGCGCCAATACAAATTCCAAAAGGCGCGGAAATTAAGATGACGAAAGAAGGTTCTGTTCATGTGAAAGGGCCTAAAGGGGCACTCGATCTTCAGCTTCCTAAGGGATTGCAACTGACAGTGGAAGGCGACCTTGCGACTCTTGAGCGTGACGAGAAAGAAATGCCGAACAGCGCTTTGCACGGATTATTTCGATCGCTGATCAAAAATCAAGTGATTGGTGTGACGGATGGCTTTGAGGTTCGTCTGACAATGATTGGCGTGGGATACCGCGCGAATATACAAGGGACGAAACTCGATTTGAGCGTGGGGCTCTCTCATCCAACGCAAATTGATATTCCAAAAACAATTCAAGTCACCCTAGATAAAGGGACTTTGATTGTGATTAAAGGATGTGACAAGCGGGAAGTGGGTCAATTCGCAGCGACAGTGAGAGCGATTAAGCCGCCAGAGCCTTATAAAGGCAAAGGCATTCGTTACGAAAACGAATACGTTCGTAAAAAAGAAGGCAAAGCAGCTAAAGGGAAAACATCACCTTAAGGTCAATTATGGATAATGGTAAAATAAGACGTGCAAACGCACGCAAAAAACGGATGATGAGAGTGCGTAGAGCGCTGCGGGGCACTGGTGTAAGGCCTAGATTGTCGGTATTGAAAACGAATGCGCATATTTATGCGCAGTTAATCAATGACGAGCAAGGGGTTACACTAGCTGGGATTGGTACTCTTTCAGAGGGTCACAAAATGCGAAGATCGAAAGATGCCGCTCGACACATTGGGCAACAGATCGCTGAACTTGCAAAGAAGTGTGGTGTGCAGGCGGTGCTTTTTGATCGTGGACGTTATAAATATCATGGCATCGTAGCAGAGCTGGCTTCGGCCGCTCGTGAAGCTGGTTTACAATTCTAAGGAAAAAACATGGCAAAAACCCTTGAGAAAAAACGCCAAGAAGACTTTGGCACCGAGTTCGAGGAGAAAGTTCTCTATATTAATCGCTGCGCAAAAGTAGTCAAAGGGGGCAGAAAATTTAGTTTTTCCGCTTTGATTCTCGTCGGCGATGGACAGGGGCATGTAGGCTACGGCTATGCGAAGGCGAACGAGGTTTCTGACGCCATTCGCAAAGGTTCTGAATCCGCCCGCAAAAATATTTACACTATTGAGATGGAAGGAACTACAATTCCTCATGACATTCAAGTAGACTGGGATGGGGCTGCGATTCTTTTAAAGCCTGCAGGCCCTGGAACTGGGATTGTCGCGGGCTCGAAAGTGCGCTCCGTATTAGAGCTTGGAGGCGTGAAGGATGTGATTGCGAAGAGCTTAGGTTCTAGCAATCCGGTCAATTTGGTGAAAGCGACCTTTAAAGCATTGCGACAGCTGCGCAACAGAGCTCAGTATCTCGCACAAAGAGAAAGGAGAGTTTCACATGACTAATTTAGCGCAACTGAGAAATACTTCCAGGCCTACGAAGAAGTCTCGGCGTATTGGACGAGGCATCGGGTCTAAACGAGGAGCCACCTGCGGTCGCGGAGGCAATGGGGACAGTTCTAGACAAGGATATCGCAAGAGATTTGGATATGAAGGCGGTCAAGTGCCTTTATATAGAAAACTTCCGATCCGCGGATTTACTAGAGGTCGATTTGTTAAAGCGTCAGCGGCCATTGGTTTGTCGACGATTGAAGAACATTTCAAGGATGGAGAAATTGTCAATATGACATCTCTTCGTGAAAAAAAGTTGATTCCTCGACGACTTCCTGGCGGGATTAAAATCCTTGCGAATGGAGATCTGACAAGGAAAGTTACGATTGAGGCGCAAGCTTTTTCAGAGGCTGCTTTGAAAAAGATTCAAGAAAAGTCCATTTCGTATACAATAGTGGCCTAAACGGGAAATATTATGATAGAGTCCATTCGGCGCATTTTTTCAATTCCAGAGTTGCGCATCAAAATATTCACAACGTGTATTTTGCTTGCAGTGTGCCGAGTTGGAACCTATATCCCTGTCCCTGGGATTAACGGGGATGTAGCGATTAGCCTCTTCAAATTTGCATCAGGAGGGGGGCAAAATTTATTTCAGCTGTTTGATATTTTTTCTGGTGGAGCCTTTGCTAAAATGACGGTGCTCGCTCTCGGCGTGGTTCCCTATATTTCAGCTTCAATTATTATTCAGCTCTTGATTGCGCTTGTCCCGAGTATTCAAAGAGAAGTTCGAGAGAGTCCTGATCAAGGAAAACGAAAACTTTCAAAATGGACGCGACTGGCTACCTTAGTCTTAGCTCTTTTTCAGTCAGGTCTTTTCGCGAGGCACGTGGTGCGCATTAGCCTTGCAACACCTGGCGTGATTGTTCCAGAATTATTGGATGTTACTTTGTTTGGGATGCCATGGCTTTTTTATCTCACTGTCATGGTCACGATGACCTCTGGAACGCTTTTCCTGATGTGGATTGGAGAGCAAATTACAGAAAAAGGGGTGGGAAATGGCATTAGCTTAGTGATTGCTCTTGGCATCCTCTCTTCTTTTCCTAGTGTGATTGGGTCTATCATCCACCAGCTAAACCTAGAATCTCAAGAAGCAGGACAGATCACTTTTGTAACTTTGTTGATTCTTTGCTGCCTTTTTGTTCTCATCGCAGTCGGAACAATTTTGGTGATTCAAGGGCAACGAAGAATCCCTCTCCAGTACGCAAGGCGTATTGTAGGTCGCCATGAAGTGCAAGGGGGAAATTCCCATATTCCATTAAAAGTGAATTATGCTGGCGTGATTCCCGTTATCTTTGCTTCTTCTTTCCTGATGTTTCCAGCGACAATTGGTCAGTTTATTGGTCGGGGCACTTGGATGGGACAATTTTCAAACTACTTATCCCCAGGCTCCTGGGTGTATACACTCCTGTATGTCCTTTTAATCATTGGATTTACCTATTTTTGGACAGCCACACAATTTAAGCCAGAGCAAATTGCCTCTGATATGAAAAAAAACGGAGCTTTTATCCCTGGAATTCGACAAGGAAGACCGACACAAGATTTTCTTGAACAGACAATGAGTCGGATTACCTTATTTGGAGCTTTATTTCTTGCGATGATCGCGATCCTCCCCACGTTAGTGGGAAGACTTTTGGGAGTGGATGCTAATATTAGCCAATTTTTTGGCGGCACCTCTCTTTTGATTCTCGTCGGTGTCATTTTGGATACGACGAAACAGATTGAGTCTCATCTTCTTATGAAAAGATATGAGGGCTTTATGACAAAAAGCCGGCTCAAGGGAAGATAACTCATTGTACATTAACAAGTTTCTATGTTATTTTTAAGGACAAAGACATGCCTAGAGTGATAGGAATCGATATACCAGACAATAAGCGCTTGGAAGTGAGCTTGACCTATATTTATGGGATAGGCAGAAAGCTTTCGAATCAAGTAATAGAAAAGCTCGGACTTGATAAGAATATGCGCGCCCGAGGACTGACGGAAGATGATATTGCGCGGCTGAACGCCACTCTCACCAGCGAATATTTGGTGGAAGGTGACTTAAGACGCCAAGTTCAAAATAATATCAAGCGATTGATTGGCATCCATTGTTATCGTGGAATCCGGCATCGTGTTGGTCTACCTGTTCGCGGGCAAAGAACGCGAACAAATGCACGGACAAGAAAAGGCAAGAGAAAGACCGTTGCCAACAAGAAAATTTAAGTAGAGGAGAACCCCCTTGGCAAAGCAAGAACAAAAAGCGCCTCCAAAGAAAGCGAACGTTAGAGTGAAAAAGAAAATTGTTCGCCACGTACCCTCTGGTATTGCTCATGTGAAGGCGACTTTTAATAACACAATCATTGCGATTACCGATTTAGCGGGCAATGTAATTTCATGGTCTTCTGCAGGCAAAGCGAATTTCGCTGGATCGCGGAAATCGTCGGCGTTTGCCGCGACTGTAGCAGCGCAAAACGCTGCTAGAGAGGCAATGATTCTCGGTATGAAGGAATGTGAAGTGAATCTCAGCGGTCCTGGCGCGGGTCGTGAATCTGCTGTTCGCGGTCTGCAAAGCGCAGGCCTTGCTGTGAGCATTATTCGAGATACAACACCTGTTCCTCATAACGGCTGCAGACCTCGTAAACGCAGACGCGTGTAAAAAATCAAACTGGAGAGACGGACATGTCTGTAAAGTACGGCAAATTTGAAATGCCTGAGAAAATCAAAATTGATGAAGCGTCCCAAACTTCGACGTTTGCTCGCTTTATTGTAGAGCCTTTTGAGCGCGGATTCGGCCATACTGTCGGAAATGCTCTCCGAAGGATTATGCTTGCCTCGTTAGAGGCGCCTGCAATCGTCTCTGTAAGGATTGAGGGAGTGCCTCATGAGTACATGGCGATTGAAGGTGTCATTGAAGATATGACTCATATCGTTTTGAATTTTAAAGGGATGCTGCTTCGTCGTCCGAGCCCTGCAGATGAGCCGAATCCTCGCGAATTGCGCACTGTGAGCCGAACGCTTGATGTGACAGACGAGATGATCGAAAAAGGGGGCGGTGAATATAGAGTCACTGTGAAGGATCTCTTGAAGGATTCCGAGTATGAGATGGTTAATTCTTCTCATCATCTCTTTACGATCACAAAGCCTATGACGAAGAAAGTTGATGTTCGGATCAGTTCTGGAAGAGGGTATGTCCCTTCAGAGCGCCATATTTTCTTAGACAAGCAGATGGATGAAATTGTCATAGATTCAGCATTTTCTCCTGTCAGGCTTGTGAATTACTATGTCGAGAACACGCGTGTTGGTCAAGATACAGATTATGATCGTTTGATCCTTGAGGTTGTGACGGATGGGCGTGTGTCCCCCGTAGAGGCTCTTGTATTTTCATCGCAAATTGGAATTTTACACTTCCATGTTTTCGATCAAATCAAAACCGCTTCGATCTCTTTTGATAAAGGAGAGATGCAAGTGAATCGAGATCGCGACGAAATTCTAGCAAAGTTGGCTCTGAAGATTGATGAAATTGAACTTTCGGTTCGTTCAACAAATTGTTTAGGGACTGCGAATATCGACACGATTGGCGAACTTGTTGTGATGCCAGAGAACGATATGCTGCGTTTCCGCAATTTTGGGAAAAAATCTCTTACTGAGATTAAGCAAAAACTCGATGAGCTGGGGCTGTCCTTAGGGATGGATCTCGGAAAATATGGGATCAATCGAGACAATATTAAGCAAATTATTCAAACATACATCCAAGAAAAAATGGGACATGTCGCAACATGAGACACGGCAAACACACATTTAAGATCGGGCGTACTGGATCTCATCGGCGCGCGATGCTTGCAAATATGCTCAAGTCGCTGATCGAGAACGAACGGATCGAAACGACCGTCGTAAAAGCAAAAGAGCTGCGTCGTCGAGCGGATCGAATGATCACGTTGGCGAAAAAAGATACTCTCGCTTCGAAAAGAAGCGCGATTGCTGAAATGAGGATTCTATTTAATCCTTTGACGACAAAAGAAGCGCGTCGAGCAAAAGCGGGAGATACAGCCGCATACACCCGCGATCGCGGTGTCATCGGCAAGCTTTTTGGAGAGTTAAAAGATCGTTTTACTCAACGTCAAGGCGGTTACACGCGAATTATCCCTCTGAGAAATAGAATCGGAGATAACGCTCTTACTTGTTACATTGAATACCTTAAGTAGGGTGTTGTTCTGATGATTGGTTTCTGTAGCCTCGACTTTGCAACTTTTTTGGGTTGGATGCCTCGGGAGATTTGTTCTCGGGGGCGTTATTTAAATCGGGAAAGGGTTAAAAACCCCTCCCGATTTAAATAATCGCCCAGTTCGATCAAAGATCTCGAACGTCCGAGGACAAATAGCCAAGGCAGGCAGCCCACAAAAGCTGCAAAGTCGAGGTAGCGAGGGTTTTATGATCCTCGCTTTTTTTGTGAAATCTCTCACGCATAAACAGCAATGGTACAATATTTTTTCTTTACTTGCTTTGAAGGGTGAGGTAGTCTAATCTTTCGTTATCGTCATTCGAAATGATTCAAGAGATGAGGGAAGTATGGTCAAACGGATAGCAATCAATGGGTTTGGAAGGATTGGGCGTTTGGTTTTAAGAAACGCGCTTCAGAAAAATTTTTCCATTGTAGCGATTAATGATCTTGTTCCTGCGGATAACCTTGCCTATCTTCTCAAGTACGATACAGTACACGGCACGTATCCAAAGAACGTGTCGAGTCAAGAAGGTTGTATTCTTGTCGATGGAATAAAAATTCCCGTTCTTGCTGAAAGAGATCCGGCAAAACTTCCATGGAAAGATTATGAGGTAGACTATGTTGTAGAGTCGACTGGACGATTTACTCACAGGGAAGGGGCTCAGGAGCACTTGAAGGCGGGGGCGAAAAGAGTCTTGATTACCGCGCCAGGAAAAGAAGGGATTGCCACTTATGTGATGGGAGTCAACCATACACAATACAATCCTGCAAAAGATTTTGTTTTATCTAATGCATCGTGTACAACGAATTGCTTAGCTCCTCTTTGTAAGGTGCTTCTAGATCAATTCGGGATCGAAGAGGGTCTTATGACCACGGTGCATTCTCTGACAGCAAGCCAACTGACCGTCGATGGGCCCTCTCACAAGGATTGGAGAGGAGGAAGGGCGGCCAGTTGTAATATCATTCCAGCCCAAACGGGCGCTGCTAAAGCGGTCACTCTATGTTTGCCGGAACTCAAAGGCAAGCTTACGGGCATGGCGTTTCGCATTCCTACGGTGGATGTTTCTGTGGTCGATCTTACAGTTCGGCTTGCCAGAGACACGACTTATGAGGAAATCGGAGACGCAATGGATGCTGCCGCGAAAACGTATTTGAAGGGGATTTTAACGACGACAAATGAACAGCTCGTCTCCTCTGATTTTATTGGCAGTTCTTATTCTTGTATCTACGATAAATTGGCAGGCATCCCATTGAATCGTCGATTTTATAAATTAATTGCTTGGTATGACAATGAGATGGGCTATGCTCACCGTGTTGTCGACCTGCTGGAGTACATGGCGTCGAAAATATGAAAAACCTATTTCTGTCGAAATATTCTGAAAAGTCGATCCATGCTGAGACTCCATTCCGAAAACAATTTAACATTGGAATATTCAGTGAATTTTACACGAGAACCTATTATCGAAACAGTCATTATGCCCCGCGAGGGCAGCAAACTCCTGGTGCGCAATAGCAAGGGAGGAGGACAAGAAGAGTATTACGTAGATTCTATCGAAGTTATTTCTTTTGGCGCTTCATTTTTCTTTCGTTCGCAAGAGAGACCGAAATCTTTTCTTGTGCCCGTAACTGATTATGAAGTTTTGGAACAAAAAGAAGTTCGAGTGCCTCTCAAAAATGCAGCCCCTGAGCGCTCCATTAAGATTGGTGGGGGGCGAGAAGGGCCTGTGCGTCGAGAGAGCGCGGTTGAGCCAGAGCCTTATGAATCGCAGCAGGAGTTGAATCGCAGCGAGCCTGCGGCTATGGATCAAGGGCGCAAAAGGGATAAGCGTCGGCGAGGCAGAAGAGGGAGTACTCGTCAAGAGTATGCCTCTCCAGAGCCCCGAATTGGCGAGATGGCGGCTCTCTCTGGAGATTCTTCAGGGCAGACAGAGGGAAAAAGTTCTTCTCGATCGGAGTTAGGTGGAGATGAGCCCAAAGTGGCTCCGAGCTTTATTTCTAAATTATTTCCGCCTCCAACGACCTTGATTAAGGAGACATTGAGCCGTTATAAGCCTGTGAACCCAGAGGGAACGATTCCAGTTTTAGACAAAGAACAGATTTTGGATGATGCTTTCATTGAATCGTTTCAACCTAAAGAAAAGAAGGGGAGGAGCGTTAAGGAAGTGCCTCCTTCTGAGCCGCCTGCGAACTAACACAGGGGTTTCTCTAAAGCCTTTGACCGCGCTTTGGCTAGCGCGGTTTTGTTGGCGCAAAAAGACTGGCGTTGTAAGACGATCGAACGAAGGGTCCCGCGTACATGTGGGGCACTCCGATAGAATGGCCATAAGCGGCATATTTTTCAAATTGTTCGGGCGTAATGAAGGCTTTGACCCTGAGCTTTACACTGCTGGCTTGAAGATATTGACCGATCGTAATGATGTCGCATCCCGCTTGAAAAAGATCTAAAATTGTCTCCTCTACTTCTTTTTCTGTTTCGCCAAGACCCACCATGATGCCCGATTTTACAAAAAGGCTTTTTTTCGATTGTTTTGCATGGCGAAGGACCGCGAGAGTTCGATCGTATTGCGCAATATGCCGTATGCGAGGAGAGAGAGCGCGGACTGTCTCGATATTGTGATTGAAAATTTCTGGTTGGGCACTTAAAGCGATATCGAGAGCGCAAAAATCTCCAGAGAAATCAGAGGTGAGAACCTCGATGGTTGTTTCTGGGTTTTCTTTTCGAATCGCTTCAACAATAAAGGCGATGTGAGAGGCTCCGAAATCGGAAAGATCGTCGCGGGCGACCATAGTGATAACGGCGTGCTTTAACCCTAATTGTTTCACCGATAGCGCAATCCTCTCTGGTTCATCTGTCTCTGGTGCTTTTGGCTGTTTTGTAAAATCAATGTCGCAAAAGCCACAATTTCTCGTGCAGGCTTTGCCGAGAGCTAAAAAAGTAGCTGTTTTTTTTGTATAACATTCGAGTCGGTTTGGACATTTTGCCTCTTCACACACAGTATTGAGCCGATATTGCGCTAAAATTTCATTTGTTTGAAAAATCTGGCTGCCTAAAGGCAGCTTTCGATGCAACCAGGAAGGAAATCTTCCTAAGCCTTCAGCTTCTGGATTTTCAGGCAAAAGATTTAATCGGCTCATAGTTTTTTCTTCGGTGGAAAGTTGATTGGACGATCGGCTGCGATGAACGCGGCTTCAAGCCAGCTTTCTGCGATCGTTGGGTGAGCGTGAATCGTCTGTATGACAGACTCTAATGTGAGCTCATTTTGTATTGCAAGAGCCATTTCTCCAATGAGGTTTGAGGCGTCGTGTCCAATGCACAGCGCGCCAAGAATTTGCCCTGTTTTTTTATCTGAAATGATTTGAGAAAACCCCTCTGTGTCCGCTGCGGCATGGGCTTTCCCTAGCGCTGCGAAGGGAAATGTTCCTATGACAGGGACAAATCCAGATTTCTCAGCGCTCTCTACGCTATGGCCCACAGTGGCAATTTCTGGCGATGTGAACACAACGGCAGGAACGGCTTCGTAGTGCATTTCTTCAGAAAGTCCCGTTGCGTTGGCAGCGGCGACCATCCCTTGGTGGGAGGCTACATGCGCAAGCATCCATTTTCCCGTGATATCGCCAATCGCGTAAATGCCTTTCACTCCCGTCTCCATGCGCAGATTCGTTTCAATGTATCCTTTTTCAGCAAGGCTTATCCCTGCTTTTTCGAGGTGAAGGCTCTCTGTGTCAATGTTTCTTCCTACGGACACAAGACACAGCTCAGCGTCCATCGTAGAGCCGTCTGCAAAGACAATGTGCGTGTGAGATCCTTGATTTTCAATAGATTTAACAAAAACATTTGGTTTTATTTCAATCCCTTTGGCTTTAAATGTTTTCGTCATGAATTGAGAAACATCTTTTCCTTGCGGCGTTAGGATGGAGGGAAGCGCTTCGAGGATTGTGACTTTGGCTCCGAGTTCGGCAAAAAGAGAGGCAAATTCACAGCCAATATAGCCTCCACCAACAATAGCGAGGGTTTTTGGAACCTCTGTGATCTCTAGCATCGAAGTTGAGTTTAGAATGCGCTTGTGATCGCACGGAAATGCTTTGATATCGAGAGGGCTAGATCCTGTAGCGATGATGATTTGATCTGCGGTGATAAAAAGATTGTCTTGGCCCATGACTTTCAATTCGCGAGGCGATTCAAACTTCGCAGTGCCATGAAAAATAGTAATCTTATTCGATTTTAAGAGCCCCTCTAAGCCAGAGCGAATTTTTGTAACAACAGCGTCTTTGCGCGCTTTCATTTTTTCGTATTGGAAAGAAATAGCTCCTGTAGAAATGCCAAAATCAGCAGCCCTTTGCACTTGATGGAGAACAGCTGCGCTTGCAAGGAGAGCCTTGCTTGGAATGCATCCTACATTGAGACATGTGCCTCCAAGTCTCTCTTTTTCAATGAGAGCGACTGATTTTCCCAGTTGTGCAGCACGGATCGCCGCTGTATAGCCTCCCGGGCCTGAGCCAATGACGGCAATGTCTACATGTTTCTTGTCTGTCATTAAAATCCTCTTTTTTTTATCTTACCAGGAGGCAGAAAAACAGAGAATAGAGTATATTGAAGAGCATGGATGAACCGCCAAGAAAACTGAAGAAAAGGCAAAAGCTTTGCCATAACTGCGAGGGAGAAATTGACCTCGAGGTGATTGTATGCCCTTTTTGTGCGGCGGATTTGCGCGAAGAAAAGCCTGAGCAGGGGCGTATTTCTTTCGGGGGGCCTCAAAGATTGGGGCAGGAAAAATTCCAATCGGAGAGCGTTCCTCCCCCTTCCTACATAGAACCGCGCGCCATCGCCGAAACCCTTTTGGAATCTCCGATAGAAGATCCGGCGCCCCTCCCCCGCGAACAGAATTTTTTGACGCCCACAATCTTATTTACGCTTGGCGTACAGTTGGTGCTTATAGGTCTCTTGATGCTCTTGTTTTCCCATAAAGGAACAATTCACTTGACTTGGGATGCGAGCTGGTGGTTTGTCTATTGTGTCATTGGATTCCCGTTTCTTTATTTCGGCTATCGAGCGATTTCAAGGCTTTGATTTCTCGCCATTTTTTGACCATTTGCGTAACGAGGGGTGCAGCCTCTTTCCCAGCATCGCCAAAGCGGAGAAAGACAACCACGACAAGCTCGGGGTGATCGAAGCGCACCTTGAGAGGATACTCTGGAGAAAAAGCTGCAGAGCCAAACCAAATATATTTTACTATTTGGGGCTGGCTCGAAGGATTGGCATTCGGTTGGTAGAGGATCTCTGCTGTGCTAGTTTTGCCGATGAGTTGGTGTCGCAAGGAAACATATTCTTCATAGAGCGGCTTGTTTATATACAGCGAGCGAATGATATCGGGGCGAGCGCTGCCTTTCGCGCTCCACATACAGCGATCCATGCCCTCGAAGAGTTGCGTGCGTAAACTGGACGGCAAAGGGATCTCTCTTCGGATATCTAAGGGCGTTTTTCCTATTTGTTTTGCTGTTTTTTTTGTTTCGGCGCCGGTAAAAAGAGCGAAAGGAATGCCAAAGTTTCTTAACTCGTCAATGACAAATCCTTCTGTCGTGGAAAAAGAAGAAAGAGCTTCTCGATCGGGAGAGAGTCCTGTGAGGTGTTCGACGATTTTAGGCTTAATGAGTTTTCCTCCATTGACTAATGCGTTGAGCATGACACTCGCCTGTAGGGGTGTGCTAAGCAACGTATGTTGGCCAAAAGCAAAGGAGTAAAGACTGGTTCTATTTGTCTTTGTATCGTTGGGGAGATGCCCTGTCGCTTCTCCAGGCAAAGAGATTCCGCTTTTTTCTCCAAACCCTAAATTTTTTGCGGCCTTGACGAGATCTTCCGGATTCGCTAAAAAATCTCCTGCTAAAATGGAAAAATAGGGGTTGCTTGTTTGTTCCAAGGCCCCCGCAAGATCAATAAACCCCATGTCTTTCGCAGAACTTCTAGGAAGCCTTCCTCCTTTATACATCCGGGGATAAGGGGTTCCATTAAGAGCGTAGGCGACGACGTTCGGATTGCGGCTTCGATCATCAACGAGCGTGAGGTTAGCGCCTTGTCTGAGGCCTTCGTAGGCGGTTACGACTTTGAATAAAGAGCCCAGGGGCGCGCTGGATTGAAAAGCGTAAGATCGAAGGTATCCAAACCCCTCTTTTGGGTAAAAAGCGGCGGCTAAATCTTGTTCGGTTTGAAGTTTTTTCGACAGCCCTAAAAGGGGCCGGTCTAACTCCGCAAATCTCCTAAAGGTGCGCAAAAATTCAAGGGAAAGCTCAAAAGAGAGCAGTTTAAAAATAGGCTGAAATTTAGGATTTTTTGCAAGTTGTTCGCGCAGAATGAGGATTTTTTGGTTCTGCCAATGCAGAGTAAATAATTCTTTTTCTTTTTGATCTAAGGCATCGAGATAAGGGCGAGCATATTTTTTTTCCTTTTTCTCTACAGCTCTTTTGGTTTTTAAAAATTCTTTTTGATTGGCCTTGCGCCAAGGGCCAAAAGATATTTGTCTGAACGTGATTTTAGAGGCCTCTCTCATCTCTTGCTCTGCAGTAAAAAACAAAGAAGAAAGCTCTTTGTATTCGCTCAATTTTAAAGAGCCTATTTTGGCGATGAGCTCATCGCTAAAGCGTGTGCTATCAACCGCTAGACGACAGAGGTCAATAAGAAAGAGTTGATCTTTTCGATCTGGGATCGGTGCTAAAGCTTTTTTTAAAAATGAGCTTTGATCTGTCGATTCAAAAAACTCTTCCAGAGCGAGAAGGGGAGTGGGCTTTTTTGAAAAATAAGCAATGGATTCCAAATCTTCTTGGATTTGAATAGCGCTGCGCAAATCGTCGTGGGTATGAAAAAAGGCTCTGCAGGGGCTGTCTTTAGCAAAAAGGCCGTCGAGATAAAAATCCCAAGAAAGGGGCACGGACTCTTCAATCCAGCGACCTTTTTGTATTTTTTCTCTGTTCAAAGGAGCCCCTCCGTCCCAAAGATCTCCAAGGTGCTGTTTGTTTTCTAGCCACTGATTAACCTTATCTTTGCGCTCGGAGGTTTGTATAAAATCATTCGGATCGAACCTGGGAAAACTGGCCATGGCGAGGATCTCACCGCTATTCGGCTCAATGGCAACGAGCGCACCCCCTTTAATCCAGGGCTGTTTTTGCGCTTTGCGCTTTTTATCCGCAGGGTCAATGCCAAAACTGCGCCCCTCGCGCGTCTGTTCGCTGATCGCAAGAAGCTCTTCTGCAAATTGTTGGAGCTCGGCGGAAATGGAAAGAGTGATGCGCCATCCAGGCACTGGGGGTCTACCACCTGGAAGTTGCCTTGCACTGCTTCCTTTTTGATCGATTTCAAATGTTTTTTTCCCATAAAAGCCGCGGAGAGATTCTTCAAAGAATCCCTCAATCCCGCTTTTCCCGATAAAATCATTCAGCGTATAAGATTTTTCTTTGATTTCTTTGAGGCGGCTACAGATGTCTTCAAAGGTCTGGTATCCCTTTGGCAGGGTTGGTGTGAGTCCTGTTTCATAGGAGCTCGCCGCCTCTTCCAGCGTATGCATTTCTTCTGCAAGCTGTCCATATTTTTCAGCACTGATGCGTCCCATTGTGCCGAGGATATGGCAGGCGGTTTTTCCCAAAGGATAAAACCTCTCGCAGGAGGCTTCTGCGTGAACCCCAGGCCACTCCTTCTCCAAGGCCTTGAGTCGATAATACTCTTCTTCAGAAAGGCGGCTTTTAAAAACAAAAGGGATGTTGGGAAATAAAGAGGCTTTTGAATGAATCTGATCTTCGATCCTTTCTGCTTCAACGTCTAAGACCTCGGAAAGTTTCTTTGCCAAGGATGCTATATAATTTTTTCTTGGAAAGATTCGGGTCTGGCGTCCTTCTTGATTTTCTTTCCACTGAACGGAAGGGATCTGCGCCATTTGGTTATAGTAAATGGCTGCGTTGTAGCTGATTCGGTTGATGGCGAGAGGAATGCCGAATCGATCGCAAATAGTGCCTCGGGGGGCTTTGTCGATCAAGGTTCTCGATTGTGGCTTTTGCGCCTCCAGGATTTTCGCGTCCCTTTGAATGAGGGCAAGATGGAGGGTTCTGAGGCAGATGGCGAGGGTCGCGATGAGAGCCACGGAAAGGATTCTGTTGATTTTGTACGAAAGCATGCTAAGCGCGAGTCTATAGAAAAATTCTTGTTTTTCATAGGGAAAACCGAAGCTTTTTCTTAGATTTTTAAGTTTCTCTTGAAGAGAAATAGAATTTTGCGATAAAGTTACCATTTCGTTTTTCGGGATACCGCGCCTGTAGTTCAATGGTAGAACAGTAGCCTTCCAAGCTACCAGTGTCAGTTCGATTCTGTCCAGGCGCTACGCTACTAACAATATTTTGAGAGGAAAATTTGGCTATCGCACAACATAACACAGGAGTAACGATTAAAGAGTTGCTCGAATCTGGCGCTCATTTTGGGCATCAGACCCGCCGTTGGAACCCAAAGATGAAAAGATTCATTTTTGAGGAGCGCAATGGAATTTATATTATTGATTTAGCGAAAACGCTTCAGCAGATTCGCGCAGCCGTCGAAGTGGTGCGTGAAGTTGTTGCGAAAAGAAAATCCATCCTTTTTGTCGGCACGAAGAAGCAAGCGAAAATTGTAGTTAAAGAGAGTGCTGAAGAGTCTGACGAATTTTACATTTGCGAGCGATGGCTCGGAGGTACTTTAACGAATTTATCTACGATTCGTCAATCGGTAAAAACTTTAGAGCGTATTGAGAAACGGATTGCGGCAGGCGGCGAAGGGTTGACAAAGAAGGAAGTTTCTTCTTGGAATAAAGAGCGCGCAAAGTTAGATCGAAACCTTTCAGGGATTCGCTCTATGAGAAAGCCCCCAGGTCTTTTGATTGTCGTTGATCCAAGCCATGAGCATATCGCGGTGGCCGAGGCGAATACCTTGGGAATTCCAGTGATGGCTCTTGTCGATACAAATTGTGA
>CAIPFQ010000192.1 GCA_903864395.1 uncultured Chlamydiae bacterium
AAGTTTGGAATTTAGCTACGATTGATTCGATCATGGGATTTTTGGTTCCTTTTTTTTGTATTTGCAACAAAAAATTCCAACCCATGATCAATTTTTTGATAAGAAGTTTTTCCAGATTTTACTGAAAAACTAGATAGCTGTTAGCCAATGAGGTCCAAAATCGAACTGATTTTGTGTCGCCTCGACGCGAAATTAGTCCAAACTCCAGCTTACACATATATTTGATGTAAGTCTTTAAGCTCTAGGTTGAAAGTGGGTGTTGTGATGAACCCTTGGCCAAGGGTTTTAAGGCACTTTAGAAATTGTGTTTGTCGGACGGAGTCAAGGGGGGTGCCGAGATCGTCGACAGCGACGAGGGGCGCGCAGCCAAGGCGAGCGGCTAGCCGCGACCACTCCGCGAACCTAAGCGCAGAAACTACTGTTTTTTTCTGCCCTTCGCTAGCAAAAAGTCTGGCTGATCGATTTTCCACCCAAAAGGACAGATCGTCGCGATGGGGACCGATGGAGGTCATCCCTAACTCCCGATCCCGCCCTCTGCTCTTATGTAGCCCTTCGAGGTAGGTTTTCGAAAACGAAGGAATGTATCTGAGCTCATGCGCCTCTTTATTCAACGCAAGGTTTTGACTATAAAAAAGAATTGGCTCGCGAAACTCTTCGAGCGCCGATGCGCGCATTTTATGCAGATAGTCCGCGGAAAGAGCCATCATCTCTTCCCAGCAGTCGAGCGAATCTAGTTTTCTTGAACGCAAAGAAAAATTTCTTTGCTTCATTGCGCGGGTAAAGCGAACGAGATGATGGACATACAGAGGATCGATTTGGGCGAGATGAAAGTTTAAAAACTGCCGTCTTAAGCTCGGAGAGCCTGAAACTAATTCAGAATCGCTAGGAGCGTGGAGCGTCCAGGGCAGCATCCCTAAGAGAGGACTGAAAGAGGGGTATTGATTAGAATCTATACGCAAAAGCTTGTTTTTCCCATCACAGAAAAGCCGAATCGAATGTTCGACTCTGGTTTGTATCACTTGCGCTTCAATATAGAAAGAAGACTCTCCTTCCTTGATCAGCTCCGAAAGCCGAGCCGCTCGAAAAGGCCTTCCCGTTGCAACCAGGGAGATGGCTTCAAGAAGATTTGTTTTTCCTCGCGCGTTTTCGCCCCAAATCACATTGAGATTCGGGGAAAATGCAACTTCTTTCTCTGAAAAATTTCTAAAATTCTTCAGATAAAGCGATTTAAGATACATCTGCCGTAGACGTTTCTGTGGAAGACACTGAAGGAGCCTCACTTAGGCGCATCGGCATAATGACAAAGAGGGCATTTGTGGAATCAGTCACAACGCCTGGATTATGCGCATCGTTCAACCCAAAACGCACTGTCTCATCTTTGCTGTGACGCAAAATATCGAGGAAGAAAAAAGGATTAAAGGCAATATCGAGCTTTGCCCCTGCGTAATCGACAGGCATGCTCACGTGCCCCTCGCCAATCTCGTGGCTTGTCGCCATGAGATGGAGCTGCCCCGTCTCAAAGCTAAAACGGACCGAATTGCTCGTATCGGTCGTAAATAAAGACACCTGTTTGAGCAGCGAAATCATCTCTTCTCGATGGATGGAGAAGCGATGCGCTATCTCTGCTGGAATCACCTGATCCACATCGGGATATTGCCCGGCCAAAAGTTTTGTAATGAGCGTCAAAGAGCCCGTATCCAATGAGATTTTCTCTTGCGCAAGACGCAAAGCGACAGGCGTATTCGTCTCATCGAGAACTTTGATCATCTCGTCGACTGCCTTGAGAGGAATTACATAGGAGCCACTGAGGGAGGCGTCAATAGGAACCGAAGTAAAAATTTTGGAAAGACGCTTGCCGTCTGTGCCAATAAAAGAGGCTTTTTGCTGAGAAATCTGCAGCTGCACCCCATTGAGTGTAAAACGACTGTCCTCCCTCGCTGCGGCAAACACTGTTTTTGAAAGCATCTCTTTTAAGGAAGCTTTACTCAAAGGGATTTCATGAGCGGTTGAAAGATCTGGCAAGTGAGGAAACTCCCCTCGGCTCATGCCATTGATTTTAAAAACTGAACTGCCCGTTGTGATCTCAGCCGACTCATTCGCCTTCGCGCTGATTTTAATTTGCGGCGCCGTCAGCTCTCGAATGAGCTGAAAAAATCGACGCGCAGGCAAAGCAATCGCCCCTTCCTCAATGACTTTCGCATCCACATGACATCGCATGCTGACAGTCAAATCCGTGGCGCTAATGATTAGTTGGTCGTCCATCGCTTCTAAAAGCACTGTCGCTAGGATGGGAGACGATGGTTTTGCTGGAACGATGTTTTGAATCTTTCCAATCACGTTGACAAGATCAATCTTTGTAATGACTACTTTCATGTGTTTTCTCTTTAACGATAGGTTTCCAAAGGACTTTGAGGGGGAGAGCCCTTAAAACTCGACTTAAACTCGACTTTGCAGCTTTTGTGGGCTGCCTGCTTTGGCTATTTGTCCTCGGATGTTCGACCCATGGTCGAACTGGGCGATTATTTAAACCA
>CAIPFQ010000193.1 GCA_903864395.1 uncultured Chlamydiae bacterium
AGATAAGCCTTTAAAATCTTAATAGGCTCGATCGGACGATCGGCCGCCCCTGTTTTCACAGCTTCCATTTTTTGAACAATCTCATAGCCATGCGTGATTTCGCCAAAAATCGTGTGCTTCATGTGCAGCCAAGGCGTTGCCACGGTTGTAATAAAAAACTGACTCCCATTCGTAGACGGCCCTCGATTCGCCATCGCAAGCAACCCAGGCTTATCGAACTTTACTTGCGAGGAATATTCATCGCCAAATGATTGACCCCAAAGAGACTCCCCTCCAGTGCCTGTTCCCGTAGGATCTCCCCCCTGGATCATAAAATTTTTAATAATGCGATGAAAAATAATTCCGTCGTAGTATTTTTTTTGCACCAAGCCAATGAAATTTTCACAAGCCTTTGGCGCGACCTCTGGTTTGAGAGTCACTTCAATATTGCCTAAAGAAGTTTCAAGAATGACGATCGATTTTTTGTTCATAGAAGAAATCTCCTGTGTGTGAATTTGTGTACAAGTGAAAACTGCGATCGCCAACGCGATCCATCTGCGCAAAAATTGCATAGTAAACTCCATATAAAACGGAGCAACATGATACAAAAACCAAGAATAAGTAACAATTCATGTAAAAAATTTCCTCTCCAATGTAGTCTGAGTGCATGGACGCCCTTCTCATCGCAATCATTCTCCTCGGTCTTTTTTTTGACTATACCAACGGTTTTCACGATGCCGCGAACGTAGTCTCTACGGTCATCGCCACGCGAGCGCTCAGGCCTTTTATTGCCATTGGGATGGCGAGCTTACTCAATTTTCTGGGAGCTACGCAAATCAGTGGAGTGGCGCAAACGATTTCGAGCGGCCTCATTGAGGCGGGCGATGCAACGCAAATCGTCGTGTTATGTGCAATTCTCGGGGCGATTTTTTGGAATTTGGTCACCTGGTATTATGGCATTCCGAGCAGCTCTTCCTATGCTCTCATCGGTGCCTTAGTGGGCGCCTCATGGGCGCATCTCGGCATTACAACCATCCTATGGCAAGGGATTTTTCACAAAGTATTCATCCCCATGCTCCTCTCCCCTCTGATTGGGTTTGGCCTTGGGTTAGGGTTCATGAAGGTTCTTTTTTATTTTCTTACAAAAAAGCCAAGCGTGGCAAACCTCGCTATTTTCAGACATCTCCAAATAGGCTCTGCGGGCATCGTTGCTCTCGCCCATGGGCTCAACGATGCGCAAAAAAGCATGGGATTTATTACCCTGGGACTTTTTTCCGCGGGTTTTATTTCGAACACAGAAATTCCCCTTTGGGTCATCCTCTCTTGCGCGCTTGTCATGGGCCTTGGCACAGCGACAGGCGGGTTTCGCATCATCAAAACCATGGGATTTTCCATTACAAAAATTTCCTCGATCCAAGGGTTTGCCGCAGAAGCGTCCACCTCCGTTGTTATCCTCACAGCCAGCCTTCTCGGGATGCCTGTCAGCTCGACGCATGTCATCACAGGAAGCATCACAGGGGTTGGCACTGCCAAGGGGCGCAGAGCCGTTCGCTGGGGTGTGCCCCAAAAACTCATCATCGCCTGGATTTTGACTTTCCCAGGATCGGGTCTTGTTGCAGCGCTCCTTTACGCTCTCCTTCAAGGAGGTAGCAACAGTTTATGAAAAAAGGGATTGACCAACACAAAAATATATGAATAATGGAGACAAAGGGAGCAAAAATATGTACTCACGCCTTCTCCATGAACCTCTCCAAGGGTCCCATAGTTTTTTTCTTTTTGGCCCAAGAGGGACGGGGAAAACATCATGGCTTCGGAAAAACGTGCCCAGCGGGCTGTACATCGACTTGCTGAACCAAAAAACTTTTTTCGATCTTTTGCAAGACCCCCACAAAATCGCTTCTCTCATTCCTCCTGAATTCAAAGACTGGATCATTCTCGACGAGGTGCAAAAAATCCCAGAGCTTTTGAATGAGGTGCATCGAATGATTGAAACATATCGCTACAAATTCATCCTCACAGGATCGAGCGCAAGGACGCTTAAACGCAAAGGGGTAAATCTTTTGGCAGGACGCGCTCTTTATTGCAAAATGTTTCCCTTGACGGCTGTGGAATTGGGAGAGGATTTTGCCATCGAAAAGTCCTTGCGCTATGGGCATCTTCCTACCCTTTATTTCGAATCTGTCAACCCAGAAGATTATCTCAATTCTTATGTTTATGGGTATCTCAAAGAAGAAGTTATGCAAGAGGGCTTGACGCGCAATGCGGGAGCGTTTGCAAGATTTTTGCAAGCCGCCAGTTTTTCTCAAGGATCTCTTGTCAATACAACGGAAATCGCGCGAGAAGTGGCCGTCGAAAGAAAAACCGTGGAAGAGTATTTTCAAATTTTAGAAGATTTGCTTTTGGGAACGCGCATTCCCGTATTCACAAAAAAAGCGAAAAGAAAAACCATTGCCCACGAAAAATTCTACTACTTCGATGTCGGTATCTATCGCAGCTTACGACCTCTAGGGCCTTTCGATCGCCCAGAAGAGGCAGAAGGACCGGCTCTTGAGAGCCTTGTCTTTCAAGAAATCCAGGCCATTAATCACTATTTCGATCTTGGATACGATCTTTATTTTTGGAGAACGGTAGACAAACTCGAAATTGAT
>CAIPFQ010000194.1 GCA_903864395.1 uncultured Chlamydiae bacterium
AGGACGGGATCATTACTGAGGGAGAAAGGCATTCCAAAATTATTAGCATTTGGACAGAAGTGTCGGACAAACTCTCTGACGAGCTCTTTAAGTTGATCTATGACACTTCGACAGGCAATTTGAATCCCTTGTATCTCATGGTGGACTCTGGAGCGCGGGGCAATAAATCCCAGGTTAAGCAGTTGGGTGCTTTGCGCGGCTTGATGGCGCGTCCTTCTGGCGAGATTATTGAGTCTCCGATTACAGCGAACTTCCGCGAGGGGTTGACTGTGATGGAATACTTTATTTCGACGCACGGAGCGCGTAAAGGTCTGTCTGATACGGCTCTTAAAACGGCTGACTCTGGATATCTGACGCGCCGTCTTGTGGACGTGGCGCAGGATGTGACTGTGACGCGCGATGACTGCGGGACGCTCAATGGAATTGAAGTTGGGGCGATTAAGCAGGGGACGGAAGAGTTGCTTCCGATCAAGGATCGAATCTATGCAAGAACAGTGCTCGACGATATTTATCAGCCGGGAGATAGTACAAAAATCTTGGCGAGAGCGCATGATGTGCTGAGTGCGACGCAGGCGGAAGAGATTGACGATGCGGGCATTGAAATGGTGCGTATTCGTTCTTCCCTTACGTGCGAGAGCCGTCGGGGTGTTTGCGCGAAATGCTATGGTCTCAATCTTGCGACAGGCAATATCGTAGGTCTAGGAGAATCGGTAGGGATTATTGCGGCGCAATCAATTGGAGAGCCGGGAACGCAGTTGACGATGAGAACGTTCCACTTGGGCGGGATCGCGTCTGCGGGCTTGAGTCCTGAGTTGATCGCTGAGCAAGAGGGTCTTCTCATTTACATGGGGTTGCGCGTGGTTCAAAATGAGGAGGGGCATTGGCTGGCTCTGAATAAGAATGGATCGCTGCAGCTCGTTCGCGACGAGGGGAGAAGCCTTGAGGACTATAAGAAGCTATTGAGCAACAAGTCTCTTGAGCCGCTTCAAAGCTTTACGATTGAGTTGGGGACAAAAATTTTGTTTGCCGACGGTTCGAGGGTGAAGAAGAAGGTAAAAGTGGGGCAATGGGAGCAGCACAGCAGTCCGATTATTTGCGAGCGCCCAGGGTATGCAAAATACGACGATCTGGTGGAAGGCATCTCGACACAGCGCGAGGTGAATAAGCAGACAGGCCAGGTTGAATTGATTGTAAAACAGCATCGAGGCGAGCTGCATCCGCAGATTGCGATCTATACAGACTCGGAATATACGGAGCTGGTGGGTACGTATGCGATTCCGTCCAGTGCAGTGATTACAGTGCGCGAGGGGCAGTTTGTTTCTGGGGGGATGGTTCTTGCAAAATTGCCTCGAGGGGCGATTAAGACAAAGGATATTACAGGCGGCTTGCCGCGTGTGGCAGAGCTGTTTGAAGCGCGTCGTCCAAAAGATGCTGCGGAAATTGCAAAACTCGATGGAGTCATTGATTTTCGCGGTGTTCAGAAAAACAAGCGGATTGTTGTGATCCGCGATGAATCTACGGGCATGGAAGAAGAACATTTGATTCCTTTGACAAAACACTTAATTGTTCAAAAAGGGGATCCTGTGGTCAAAGGACAGCAGCTCACAGAGGGGCTCGTTGTCTTGCAAGAGATCCTTGATATTTGCGGAGTGCGCGAGCTGCAAAAATACCTTGTCAACCAAGTGCAGGAAGTGTACCGGCTCCAGGGCGTGGACATCAATGATAAACACATAGAGATCATTACACGGCAAATGTTGCAAAAAGTGCGGATTGTCGATCCAGGCGATACCACCCTCTTGCATGGGGAAGATATCGATCGAAAGGCGTTCCATGAACAGAACCGCAAAACGATCGAAGAGGGGGGAAAGCCGGCAACGGCCGCCCCAGTGCTTTTGGGGATTACCAGAGCCTCTCTTGGCACAGAATCGTTCATTTCGGCAGCGTCTTTTCAAGAGACGACGCGCGTTCTCACAGAGGCTGCGAGCGAAAGCAAGACGGATTATATGCTCGATATGAAGGCGAACCTGATCATGGGACATATGATCCCTGGGGGAACTGGGTATGAGTATCATAAGAGGGTGAATCGGTACATTGAGGCAAAAGGCGCAGAAGACCTCGAGATCGATTTTACGAGCACAGCAGACACAGAAGCCACGCCCGTTTAGCGGATCTTTTTGCCCCTCAAGGCCTTGAGGGGCTTTTTTTTGCATTAAAGTTTTGTTTATCTATCGCAGAGCCAAGGGGTTTTTTTGCTCGGGTCTAGTCTTTCAAAAAATTTCAAAAAATTTTGGCTTGTTGTGTTTTTTCGCAACGAGCTCAGTATCAGCTGTTATTGTGCTTTATGAACTTTCCTATTGTATAAATTATGTTAAGCAGATACAATATCCGAGTAAGAGAGAAATAAAAGCAGTACAAGCTAACAATGGGTTGGCGTTTGGGGACTGCGAAGTTTCAAGGATAAACACATAAACTAGGAGTTTAAGATGAACAAAGTTGATCAGCCACAAACTACATACAATATTGGTGGCAATAGTAGCAATCCCTATGAATTTAGGAATGGAAAATTAGATCACGTACAAGTGCCTTTGCTAAGAAAGGTAGCAATTGCAAACAATCTTAATAGGGCACGTATCGTAGAAATTTTTGAACGATTAGTGATAGCCATGGAAAACACGAAGACTGAAAACGAAAGAGAATCGTTTTGGTTGGTGGAATCTGTTAGCTGTCTGACTCGCAAACGCTTTGATGTTATCAATAAGGAAGAACTGCAAGGTTATGCAAAGCAGTATAAAACATGTTCAGACGATGAATTGAATCTTCTTTTGACTGAAGAGAAGCGTGGGATGATGAACATAGCGATAGATGCTGACTCAAGGTACAAGATTGGTTTCAATGACATCATCACTGATGGGATGAAAAGTATCTTAGAAAAGATTAAAATGGAAGGTCACGAAGGTAAAGAGACCACAGCTCTAGCATATACTACAGCCCTTCTAAAAGAGCTTCCAGAAGGTGCTTTGTTTTCTCTTTTCAAAACATCTAAGCTAATAGACTCTACGGACGGGAAACTAGGAAGATTTGAGATTATATGTCAAAAATTAGGACATCTCGAAAAATTGAATGTTCTAGGGAATTCGAAGGCATTAGAAGGGAACTCTTTCGAAAATGTTGGCAACAATCTGTGTGCTAATATATTCGGAGATCAAGGAATATTTAAAGATTTTAAAGAAAAATCGAGTAAAGCCTTAGTTTATACAGAGGCTAAGAAAGCCTATGATGATAATAAAGATAATAAAAATAGTGAAGATCTAAAGATTGCAATGAACCTAGCTTTGAAGGAGACTCTCAAAGATATACCAACTTTTCATGCTGGCGTAGAGAAAGATTTTACAGAAAAATTTAAAAAACTAGAAGATAAAGATATTCCATTCAATCTTACAAAAGCCCATATTAAGCCTCTTTTTAGTTACGAAGGTCTGGCTCTGGTGTATTTGTTGAATGAATTGGTTAATATGAAAGTGGTCATAAAAGATGTAGATGATATTACTCGTATTAATGAGGATAAGAGGGCATTTTCAGAGATGATGACTACAGAAAAAAAAATTGAAATGCTAAGAAGTAAAACTGCAAATTCTTCTGTTGTTTTTATCCAAGAAAACATACCAAAAGTTACGGAAAACGTTTTCGCAGCCGATCACTACAATTGTAGTGGTTCTGAAAATTGCGTTATGTATATAAAGAAAGAAGTTGGTAATTTTGTTTCAATTGAAGGTGATGATCAAAAGGTCCTAAATACATGGACTTCAAAGAGCAAGATGAACGTGCAGTGGGTAGAAAAAGAGGTAACTTCTCAATAAGTCCTGGCGCAGCGCAAGAATTCTTCATGGAGGTCTGATTCAAAATTAGGGGCAAGTTTCAATTTTACGGCTACGCTCCCTAATAGTTGTCGCTAGTGGGTCGATATTTCCAAGGTCGCCAACCC
>CAIPFQ010000195.1 GCA_903864395.1 uncultured Chlamydiae bacterium
AATTCTTGCGCTGCGCCAGGACTTATTGAGAAGTTACAAAAAAAGGCTCTTCCGCCGAGGTGGACTATGTGATCCCTGTTGGGGCGCAAATCCTTCCGTTGGAAGTGAAAGCTGGGACAGCGGGTAAACTCCGCTCGATGCAAGTTTTTTTAGAGGAGAAGAAAGCCCCTTTTGGAATTCGCATCTGTGGAGCTAAACCCGAGCGAACAGTTTTGATTCGCACTCTTCCTTTTTATCTTCTGAGCCAGGTGCAAAGACTTTGCGCCGACACAGGATAGTAGTCCTCGTCGTGATATTTTGCATAGAAGGGACTGTGATCTCCAAAGCACCGTTTCTGGGTCATTTTTTTAAATGATATTCGATTTGAAATTCACCCTCTTTTTCGCACCTCGTTAATATAATATGGCTGTGATCGGGGATTTTTCCCTCTAAAATCGCGCTTGCGAAAAGATTGACTACTTCGTGCTGAATGAGCCGCTTTAAGGGGCGCGCACCAAACATAGGATCATAGCCCTCTTGCGCTAAATAATCTAAGATTGCTGAATCCCACGTCAGTGCAATATGCCTCTCTTGCAGTCTTTGCCCCACGCGCCCCAGTTGAATGGCCGCAATTTTTTCCATGTCGTCTCGTTTGAGAGGCAAGAAGGGGAGCACTTCGTCGAGACGATTGAGAAATTCTGGACGAAATGTTGAGCGAAGCACAGGTTGCAATAAGGACAAAATCTCTTCCTTTGTCCAATCCTTTTTAATTTCCATTTTTTGGAGCAAAAGATCGGAGCCAATGTTTGAGGTCATGATAAATAAGGCGTTTTTACAGTTGACTTTGCGCCCCTTGCCATCGGTGATTCTTCCTTCATCGAAAATCTGGAGCAAAACATTAAAAACATCCGAATGCGCTTTTTCCAACTCGTCGAATAAAACAACCGAATAAGGCTTTCGACGGAGAGCCTCTGTGAGTTGCCCTCCTTCCTCATAGCCGACATAGCCAGGGGGCGCGCCGATGAGGCGAGAGACGCTATGCTTTTCCATATATTCAGACATGTCCATCCGAATAATCGCATCTTCTTTATCAAACAGTTGCTCTGCCAGCGCTTTGACAAGTTCCGTCTTTCCTACGCCAGTAGGGCCTACAAAAAGAAAAACGCCCATAGGGCGATTCGGATCGCTTAAACCTGCGCGCGTCCTTCGGATCGCCGCACTGACCGCTGTCACCGCGAGCGGCTGTCCAATGACTCTTTTTTCTAAATAGGTTTCCAAATGCAAAATTTTAGCCGTTTCTTTCTCAAGCATTTTGTCTAAGGGCACGCCCGTCCATTTTGCGACGATTTGAGCAATCAAAGGCTCATCGACCTCCTCTTGCAACATTCTCTCAGGAAGATAGTGGAGGTGAGCTTCTTCGGCCTCAATTTGCTTTTGCAGGGCTGGAATGGTCGCATAGCGCAGTTCCGCGACTTTATTGTAGCTAAATGTTCTCTCAGCCTCTTCCTCTTGGAACTTGAGTTTTTCCAAACTATCTTTTTTTTCTTTCACCGATTCAATCAGATCTTTTTCTGTCTGCCATTTCCCTCGCAGCTGGGCTAAATCCTCTTGCAAGCGCCCAATCTCTTTTTCCCCTTCAGGATCGGAGATTTTTTCTTTCTTGGTCGCTTCTTGCTTCACAAGCAGTTGCGCAAGTTGCCTCTCTTTTTGATCAATGGCCAGGGGACGGCTGCCAAGCTGCATCCGAATGAGGCTCGCTGCCTCATCGATTAAATCAATGGCCTTGTCAGGCAAGCGTCGATCGGGAATGTAGCGCGAAGAGAGGCTCGCGGCCGCTCGAAGAGCCCCTTCGGTGATGCTCACCCCGTGATAAATTTCGTAGCGCTCTTTGAGCCCCCTTAAAATTGAAACTGTATCTTCAATAGATGGCTCTGGCACCTGGACTGGCTGAAAACGCCTTTCAAGCGCAGCATCTTTTTCTATGTATTTTTGATATTCATTGAGCGTTGTCGCTCCGATGCAGTGGAGATATCCCCTTGCAAGAGCGGGTTTTAAAAGATTTGCCGCATCCATCGAGCCTTCAGAGGCGCCAGCCCCTACTAAGGTATGAACCTCATCGATAAAAAGAATGATGCCTCCTTCACTTTTTTCAATCGTTTGAAGGATCGATTTGAGCCTTTCTTCAAATTCTCCGCGAAATTTTGTTCCAGCGACCAAGCTCCCCATATCGAGCGCCATGACCTGTTTTCCCTTCAATGAATCAGGCACGTCCTGTTGAACAATGCGGTGCGCAAGCCCCTCCGCAATGGCTGTTTTCCCAACCCCTGGCTCGCCAATCAGCATGGGATTATTTTTTGTCCTGCGCGAGAGTACTTGGATGGTGCGCCGAATTTCTTCGTCGCGACCAATGACTGGATCGAGCTTCCCAAGCTTGGCAAGAGCCGTGAGATTTTTGCAGTATTTTTCAAGAGCCTTTAAATTGCCCTCCGCTGTCGGTGAGTCGATCAAACGCCCCCCTCGCAGACGACTCACTTCTTCCTCGATCTGTTTGCGCGACAGTTTTGAGGCTTTTACAAAGGTCTCAAAAGGCTCTTGAGCGCGCCCCCAAAGAGCGAGAAAAAAATGGTCGCTGCTCACATAAGAATCGCCCCACTTCTTCGCAATTTTTTCAGCCTCTTGCAAGACTTGGTTTAGGGATTGCGTCGCTTGCGCTGTCCCAGAGCCCCCTGTATAGACAGGGACAGAGCCGAGCGCCGCTTCTATTTGTTTTAAAAGCAGCTCTGTGTTGATCTGCGCGGCTACACAGAGAGTTGTAAAATACCCCGAAGGGTCGGAGGCGAGAGCCCAAATGAGATGGGCTTCTCGGATTTCTGTATGATGAAGGGCTGTAGCGCGCTCCATCGCTCGTTGCAGCGCTGTCGCAAAGGCTTCTGTAAACTGTAGAGACATAGGTTTTCCTCAAAAAAGATACTTTACCATATCTTTATTTTTTTGACGAGGGGCCCATAGGAATTGGTTGATTATTTGTGTTGGGTGCTAGAGCGGGCGTTTGTGGCTCGGGGAGTTTATCGACTTTTCTGGCACTGACGGAAGATCCTGTAATTTTATTGGTGAGTTTGTAGGGGAAGAAGGGGGAGGCGCTTTGGCTGACGATGATTTCTGTAGGGGTAATCCAGCCTTGCGCGATAGGGACATCTTCAGCGCGGACATTCCAAAGCGTTTTATCGCTGAGGCGCAAATATTGGCTGCCCATGAGATTTTCAGAAAGAGTCGGATGATTTCCCGTAATGGGTTTTTGCGATTCTCTTTGTTCCTCTGTTTTTCTTTGATAGCGGGCATCGATCCATCGCTGGAGCGCCGCTTTTTCTTTATCCGTTAGTTTATAGATGCCTGTGCTTTTTTTATCAACAGACTCCATCTCAGTATCAATGGCTTCAGCAGCAAGAAGGTGAAAAATGGCAAAAATTGTAAAAAACATAAATTTCCTAAATAGTTTCTGGACATTGTTGTTGCAGGGCGCGCCTAAGTTCTATTAACGCCTTGGGCTGGTATCCTCTTCCTTGGGTGACAGCTTCTGCATCTCGAAGATATTTCCAAGATTGATTGAAGTTGTGTCTTTGAAAGTGGATGGCGGCAAGATAATATCTCGCTGTAGGATCATTTTTATTCATTTTGACATATTTTTCAAGGAGAGGCAAAGCTTCTTTCTCTCTTCCAAGCTGCATCCAAGTGATGGCAAGATGAAAAATGCCTTGGCGAAAGTGAGGGCAGCGCTCCAAAACCTTTTGCAAATGTTCTTGTTTTTTTAGAATGGAAGAGCGTTTTTCGTCGACCTCTGCAAAGATCGCTTGAATGCCTTCCGCATCAACTTTTCCTTGGAGATAATCTTCGATGATCGCATCTCCCATGGCCATTGGGTCTTCTGATTGAAGACTCTCCAAGAGTGCTTTTCCCTCTTTTTCCTTGCCGACAAAAAGGTAGTTGAACCCCAAAAATAAGTTCAGGAGGTAATCTTTCTTTAAAAAAGTGCGCGCTTTTTCATAGAGGGCGACGGCGTCTTTTGAATTTCCTTTATGCCAGCTCACAGCCGCCTGATTCATGAAGGCAAGGCCGATGCATTCTAAAATCGTTCGCTCTTGTAACTCTTTTGTTTCAATGCCAAGGTACGCCTCTGTGGGGACGTCGATCCCTCGCGCTGTCGTTTCTATATTTGTGATCTCACCTTTTTCATCTTTATACCGAACGTAGATGTGCCCTGGCGGTGTGATCGCTTGGAGCTGAAGATTTAATCTTTGCGCAAGAGAGAGGTAAAGAATGGAAACGCCCAAGCAAACGCCTCTGCGGTTGTCGATCACGGAGGGAAGAAATGTGTACACATCGATATCCCTGGCGTAGAGGGAGTGGGGGGGGAAGCGAAATCGCATTTCTGAAAAAACATAATCGTTCAGGGCGCGAATTTTTTCCAAAGCACTGGCCTGAGGCCCGAGGCGTGCCAAGACTTGGAGAGCCATGAGGTCGAGAGAGGCTTCATAGCTTTGAATTTTTCTTTTTGCCTCCTCTTCAGCCCCAAGCTCCGCTAAGAGGAGCCCTCTTGCTAAATCGACCTCTGCTGGTTCTAAGGAAAGGATAGATTCTAAATCCCAGAGACCAAAGCTTTTTAATGTTCGATTCGCCAGAGGACTTGCGATTTTTTCAATAACGGCGAGCTGTTTTTCATCGAGCAGTGGAGCATCTGCGCCTTGGCTTCGATTCACAAGGGTTAAGATAGGCTGCAAGTCGAGCGTCGGCAGAAAAAACTCAAAATGGGCGGGATCAAATGTTCCTCCGCTCAAAAGTTGCCAGGCATGTTGAAGAGCCTTTTGCCCTTCTG
>CAIPFQ010000196.1 GCA_903864395.1 uncultured Chlamydiae bacterium
CGCGAGCGAAAAAAAGTGGTCAAAAAGCGCAAGAACCAGCGAAAAGCAGCCTAATCGACCGTATTTTTCATTCAATTTTTAACAAATCAGATGGGCACAGCCCACTGATTTGTCAAAAGTCCAGGCATGAGGGGCTCTATCATTAAGAAAGAGCCTGCTGCATCTCCTAACGCCAATTGAATAGTGCGCAATATTGTTAATCGCGGGCTCACAAGACCTTTGTCGAGTGGTAATTTCATTTTGCTATCTATCATTTTCTGACCGAGGATCTATCCGCCACAAGCAACAGTTTTTGGATTAAATGGAGCGCCGAAACTTGTCATAAGTCCCTCATAATAAAAGAATCTGGGTGAGAGGATTTGAACCTCCTACCTCTTGCACCCCATGCAAGTTTTTTCATGTTTTCAACCATATCATCCTGTCTCATTCCATACCACTAATTTTCGCATAACTCTCTCTCATTTCTTGATTTGAATCAACTTTTTGTCTTATGTTGATGCAACACGATTTATGTGGATTCATCCACCACCTATCCACCACCCGAAGAGCAAAGGCTTCTCTATGAAAAAACTCATCCCCCGCAATGGAGCGGACAAATACTGCCAAGATCTTAAACCAGAAGACAAGGCTATGTATGTGCGCGATTCCGAAGTCAAAGGCTTGGTTCTTCGCGTCAAACCCACCGGCACGAAATCCTGGATTTTTTGTTACACAGTGCCTTGTCATAAAAACAAATGGCGTGAACGGAAAAAGGGGCTGGGAGGGTTCAGATGCGGTCGCAATGACATTGCCGGTCTGACGGTTGCAGCAGCCCGTCGTGAAGCTGAACGTTTGAAGAATGAAGTGAAGCACAATGGGGCAGATCCTGTTGAGGATAAACGTAAACGAGCTGCTGAATGTATTCGAGAACAAGCCGGCAAGGTGCTTGTCAAAGATCTCTTTGAGCGTTGGGCCTCTACCGATCTGATCAATCGCAAAGATCAGGGAGCAGAGGCGCGACGCATGGTATTGAAAGATGTCCTCCCTTTTATTGGCGACTTGAATATCAAAGACGTTCGTAAAGGGCATATCGCTGAAATCACAGATCGGCTTCTTCAACGCGGAGTCAATCGCATGGCTAAAGTCGTCCTCAGCCTCACTCGTCAGATGTTCCGTTTTGCCGTCACTCGCGATCTTCTCGAATCAGACCCAACAGCTTTGCTCAGCAAAAAGAACATCGGTGGGGCGAATGTAGAAAGAGATCGAGTCCTTGATGAAGATGAGATCAAAGAATTAGCCAAGAAACTGCCCACAGCTAACATGTCAGAAACAGCAACTCTTGCAGTTTGGATCGTCCTTGCTACGTGTTGCCGAATTGGCGAGCTGCTCAAGGCTCGCTGGGATCATGTGGATTTGGAGCGGAAATATTGGAGAATCCCCGCTCAAAACAGCAAAAACAACAGAGAGCATACCGTTTATCTCTCTTCTTTTGCAGGCTGTCATTTTACCAAACTCAAGGAGTTAACGGGTGTTGGTGAATGGTGTTTTCCGGCAAGTCGCAAAAGCGACTGTCTCTGTTCAAAAACAGTGACGAAGCAAATCACAGATCGCCAGAGAAGTGAGGGGCTCAAAAACAGAAGCAAGCAAATTGGAGCGCTCAAGCTTTCTCGAGGGATTTGGAAACCGCATGATTTACGCCGCACGGGAGCTACTCTCATGAATGCTTTGGGCGTTCTTCCTGAAGTCGCAGAGCGATGCTTGAATCACATGGAAGAAAACAAAATAAAGCGGATTTATCAGCGCTATGGCTATGAGGCGGAAATGAGACAGGCATGGGAAAAATTAGGTGAACGATTGGAGCTTCTAACCAAGGTGGCACTATGAGCAGCACCTTCAAAGTGATCATTACTCCTCGACTTCTTCAATTCGTGCAAAAACATCCCATCGGAAAGGGGATCAGTGAGCTGACTGGCTTTGGCTTGGAAAAAATTCTCAGGCACTGCTTTTTAGAAGTGCCCGATGAATCTCTATCAGGCGTCGGGTGGATTGTAACCTGGGCTTCCGACGACCTGGACATCAAGCCAGAACATGTCCACATCATCCAGGTTTTGCTCAAACTGGTCTGGCTCTATTCCGAACAAGCAGACTCTCCCTTAAAAAGCATGGTTGCTCAAGAATTGACTATGTTTGAAGCTGGAATGAAATTGGAGGCAAGCAGGCGTCAGAGAATTGAAGCAGCCAAAAAAGAGCGTCCTTGGCCAGTTCTTGACCAATGGATTAGTAAAAAGCTCAAATCCAAAACGAAATGGACAAGCGCAGCGTTGTGGGATGCCTTGCCGCTGAGTCATGATGGCGATCCTATTTATCGAGATGGAGAAAAATTACATTGCTCTTTAGGTAGCTGCAATTCAATCGGTTATCGTGCGTTTTGCGATCATGTTAGAAGGCGGCGCGAAAAAAATAAATGCAGATAGCGACGCTAGCTGCATTTGCATATGAGACGCTATGTCACATAGTAACTTTAAATGAGGCTATGTGATGAAAAATACAACAGCTTTCCTAAGAGACACCGAAGCCGCCATCCGATATGGCGTGAGTCGTCCTACCATATGGCGATGGGCCAGAAACGGCAAATTCCCCAAACCAGTCAAACTTGGAGCAGGCTCGACTCGCTGGCGTTCCTCTGATCTAGAAGCTTGGGAGCAAACTCAAATTCAGAATGTCGTTGCTCCCAGCACGAATTCCTAGTCGGATGGCAAGCCAATGTCTAAACTGCCATACGTTTTTCTTGCTATACCGCATGAGTTTTTGACGGAGGATTTCTTAAAAGACCCCATCATGATGCGCTTTGTTGTATGGATGTTTAAACGCATTTCCCCCAACCCTTCCATGGTTCCTTTAAAGGGAATGGGCAAGCAACTGCTTCTTGATCCATTTGAATTCATGTTTGGGAGAGAAACTTGTGCAGTCATCGCGGGAATTTCTCTCAAGAATGCGCGCACAAGAATAAAACAGCTAATCGGCCTTGGATATATCAAGAAAGTGGCCGGCAAAGGGGCCAGCACTTTTTCGGTCTATTGCCTAGAGACAAGGGCGCTTCGTCAGAGCGTAAACGGCCAGCAAAGCGAACAGCAACTAGGCCAGCAGACAGGCCAGCAAACTGGCCACAATCTAGAAGCGCAGATCCCAGATCTTAAAATTATAAAAGAGACGCCTAGCGTTACCCCGAAAGTCATCGATAGATCGCCTTTTTCAGACAAACAGA
>CAIPFQ010000197.1 GCA_903864395.1 uncultured Chlamydiae bacterium
AGAACTTCTTCTTCGAGATCCTTGCAATAAGGGACTGGACAGTTTTTCCCAGCGACTCGTCGTACAGGGGCGTCTAAAAATAAAAACGCCTCTTCTGCAACAATAGCCGCTAATTCAGCCCCGAAGCCACAATTTAGTGGAGCCTCGTGCAAGACGAGGAATTTTCCCGTTTTTTTCACTGAAGCAAGAAGAGTCTCTTTATCGAGAGGCACAAGAGTGCGCAAATCGATCACTTCAATAGAAACCCCCTCTTTGCTTAGATTTTCCGCCGCTTCCCAAGCCATTAAGACTCCCATGCCCCAAGCCACTACGGTCGCATCCGTTCCAGCCCTTACAATCGCCGCCTGACCGAAAGCCAACAAATCGCCCGCGCCAGGCTCTGGGCGTGCGCAAAATAATCTCTGGCGATAAAGAGCCTTATGCTCTAAAAAAATAACCGGGTTCGGATCGCGAATTGCCATTTTCAAGAGGCGCTTCGCATCTGCCGCATGACTCGGAATGACCACTTTAAGCCCAGGGCAATGGGCAAGGTGCGCCTCTATGCTTTGCGAGTGATAAGGCCCCCCCTGGATATAGCCGCCATAAGGCATGCGAATCACTACAGGGCAGTTCCATTCTCCTTTCGAGCGATAACAAATACTTGAAAGCTCATTGAACAGTTGATTCATCCCTGTCCAGGAATAATCGGCGAATTGAATTTCCGCCACAGGCTTATGAAACCCATCAAAGGAAAGCCCAATCGCAAGGGCCACAATCGTTGATTCCGCAAGGGGCGTATTAAAACAGCGCTCTGTTCCAAAACGATCCGTCAGCGTTCGGGTGATCCCAAAAACGCCCCCTTTCCCAAGGGCGACATCTTGACCAAACACCACCACCCCCGCGTCGCGCTCCATTTCTTCAATCAAAGCGTGATTAATCGCATCCATGATGACAATTGATTCCCCTTCCCTTTGCCCTGAAGGAGCTGGCTTTTCAGTCGGTTTAAACACATGATCCGTCGCGCTCGATCTCGCTGGAAATGGGATTTGATCCGCCACAAGAGCCGCGGCTTCCACTTCTTGAAAATATTGGTGACGCAGTTCTGAAATTTCTTCTTGAGTCAAATATTTTTGCCGAATCAACCACTGCTCAAAGCGCGGAATCGGATCGCGTGTCTTTTCAAACAGACGCGTTTTTTCTTCTTGGTATTTTTGCGGATCATCGCTACTGCTATGAGGCCCAATCCGAGGCACTTTAGCGACAATAAGACTAGGACCCATCCCCGATCGCGCTTTCGCCACTGCCTTTTCCATGGCCTCTGCCGCTTCTCCATAATCGCAGCCATCTACCTCGAAAACAGAGAGCCCTTCATACCCTCTCCCAATTTTCGCAATCGTCCCCCCCGCAGTCTGACTCGATACAGGGGTCGAAATCGCCCATCCGTTATCTTGGATAACAACAATTAAAGGCAGTGTATGGAGACAAGCGAAATTGAGCGTTTCATGAAAATCTCCTTGCGAGGTAGCTCCATCGCCGGCAGATACGTAAACAACCTCTTGGGAGCCTCTTAAAACAGCAGATTTTGCAACCCCTGCAGCTTGTAAAAACTGGGAGCCCACACAGCTCGATTGACACGGAACTCTAAGGTTTACCTGAGAAAAATGCTCCGGCATCATTCGCCCGCCAGAGTGATGCTTGCTATCGCGCGCTAAGAAAGCAGCGAGAATATCCTCTGGGCTACAGCCTAATCCCACGGCAAAAGCGCGATCTCGATAATAAGGCAACCCCCAATCTAATCCAGGCTGCAAAGAATGCGCTGCAACAGCGCCAATTAACTCATGACCGCTTACAGACAGATGAAACGTTGTCCCTTTATTTTGACGTACAAGTTTTGCCATCTTATCATCTAAAAATCGAGTTAAATAAATAGTTTGCAAAACGGACAAAACTCTCTCTCGCGAGAGAAGGCTTGGCACGCCAGTAATAATCAATTCTTTAAGCACAGAATGTTTGTCAATTGTCATGAATATACATTAAACTAAATCAGATTAAATTACTTGTTCTTTTTCGTTTTAATCTGAGACACTTTTTTAATTGAAAAGCGCCTCTTTCTTTGGGAGGAGCTTTCTTCTTGTGCTTCTTCTTTACGAGGACGCCCTCGTTTTTTTAAGAGAACAGTTTCAGAAGCTGCCTCGACTCTTGGCGTCGCTGTATCTTCATGCATTCCAGATACTTCTTGATATTTTGGCTTCGACAAGGGTTGTAAAGATTTCTTTGATTTGTCGCCGCTAAAATATTTATCAGCTCCTGCAAGCCGATCTGAAAGATGGCGTAACGATTCCAAGCGCTGAGAGAGAGCTTCTAGCTTTTCATCAACTTTGATTCGAGAGCTTCCTTTAAGAGAGGCAAGAAGGTGCCCTTCGCTTTCAAATTTTGCGGAGAATGTGACAGACGCCGCTGAAGCAATATCAGGGGTGTAAAGAAAACCTCGACACATAGGGGTGACTTGTGTGTAAATATCCACTGTCATTTGCGGCTCGAGATCTACCTTAACTACTTGTTTAGGAGGACGTCCCCGTTTGGGGCGCGGATTGAGAGCTTCGCTCGAATAATAGGTTTTAGCCTTCGCAGACAAAATCTCTCTGGCAGAAGAGATGTCCTTATGCACTTTCGTTTCAAAAAGGGAGCGTTTTACTCGTTCCAAAAGATTTTTTGTCAGTTCTAGGTCTTCTTCAAAAACAAATTGTATGTCATTTTGACGCAGCCACTCAATAATTCGGATGCGAAATCGCTCTTGGTAATAAACTTGCCATTTTTCGAGCTCAGACAAGTGATCGTAAATAAACTCGAGAAAATTTTCCCTAGAGTCTTTAGCGCCAATAAGATCGAGCAATTTTTCTTTGGTGTCGATATCGTATACTTTTTCATGAACAAAGCCTTCCATGAATTTTTTCGCTTCATAAAAGGTCATTTTAGGAATCAGGCAATAGCGATTTCCATTGGCTTTTAGCTCGATTTCCAAGGTGTCGATCTCTTCCATGCTTTTATCGAGATCTACGTAGAGGATGAATCCCTCCACCCGATCTAAATAAAAATCGCGCTCGTCATCGGATTTCGC
>CAIPFQ010000198.1 GCA_903864395.1 uncultured Chlamydiae bacterium
CCCGAGGCATCCAACCCAAAAAAGCTGCAAAGTCGAGCTTGCTATCTGCAAAGAATATGTAATATATAGGTTGAATTTAACACAAGGACATTTTAATTTTTTAAGGAAAAAAGTTTTAGACTTTAAGTCGAGTTTAAGCTGTTAGTGATTTCTGGCGCGGCTTTGTTTGTGTGAAAAATGCCATACAAAAAAAGCACCCCGCTCTGCAGCGCGCTCCAAAAAGACGCTGGAAGGGAAAAGATTATCCAATCTGTTTTGCACCCTGTCTGTAACGTCGTCTCGATATGCTTTCTGAACTCTGCAAGACTTACAGGGGAACCCTCTTTGAGACAGCGATCTTCGAGAAGGCCAAAAGCGATCAATGCTTGGTAGCTAGCAATGAGACAGGTGATCCCAAGAAGAGCTGAAAGCACGTATTTAGGTGCTTTTTTAAAAAGCGATCCCGCAAAAATCAACCCCCAAAAAACTCTTTGCGCAAGACAAAGGGCGCAAGGCTCGTAGCCTTCTGCAAACTCGGCATACAAAGAAATGGCAAAAGCGCAAAACGCTCCCCATCGGATCAAAATCATGAGGGTTCATCTCTTAGCGGTAACGGTTTTTTGCTCCAGCTGCCTAGCTCTGGGCTATGCATCGTGCAAGAGCTCGCCACTTCTTCTGGAAATGGGTTCGGAGAAAATTCTTGTCTTTCCGAAAAAGTTTCCTCTCCGCGCTTGGTGGCTATTTTATCGCCGACCTCGTCTAAAGATTGCGTTGTCGACCTCACTCCCGCTTTAATCGCCTCCTCAATTGAAGAGAGCGATCGATTCAAGGCACTCGCCCTCTCTTCTTCTCTCGCAGAGCCAATTATCTCTTGAAACTCATTGCGGCTCTCAGGAGAAAAAGAATCTTCTTTTGTCAAAAACCCTTGGAATGTTTGGCGCGTATCTTCTGTTGGAAGATTTTGCGCTGAAAGAGCCCCCCCTCCATTTGCCTGGGCACTTTCGGCGCTAAGAGAAACCTCTCTCGAAGCGTCGCTTCGGCTCAAAAACCAAGAGAGGCAAGGAATCGCAACGAGGCTGAGTGCAGCGACGATCTCAAGCAGAGCGTATAAAGAGCGCAGCTCCGAGATTTTTCCTAAGGTGAGATTGGGAGTCTCTCCTTGATATAAACTCCATAAAGAGTCGAGCGCCAAGGACAGCGCGAGAGAAAAAAGAGGCCACAGGGAGACCCACAAAACGCCCTGCGTCCAACGCACCAGGGGACGGATGCCAAATGCTAAAAGAGACACGAGTAAAAGAATTGGGAAAGCAAAATAGAGCACGGCGATTGTAAAATTTTGTAAGCTGATAAGGGCGATGCAAAGCGGGGCTCCCCAAGAGAGCTCTTTAGATCCAGAGGGAAAAACTCCTTCTTCTAAAAAATCAATCAGAATCTTTTGCTCTATTCTTTTCGCTGGATCTCCTTTCGATGCTCCTGGAAGTTGGGGAATAAGCGCTTTTTCCGCGAGACGTTTTGCTTCCTCTTCGAGCCTTGGCGCTATCGCAAGGATGGCCGCCTTACAAGACAAAATCTCTTTCTTATCCTCTTGGGTATAAGCCATCCCAAGTTTTGAAGAACTGTTTTCCTGAAGGAAGGCGAGTAGATCGACACTTTGTTCCAAATCTCCTCTTGTGTATTTGCCCGCGCTCACATCGCGAAAAACACATTCATGGCAAAAAGTTTTTAAATCTTTTTCCAGAGAAAGATCTGCGCGGATCGGTTTTGTCGTGAG
>CAIPFQ010000199.1 GCA_903864395.1 uncultured Chlamydiae bacterium
ATTTTGTGATCGACGAGCGTCAGCGAGTTGATCCTAAAATTGTACAAAGTCGAGATTAAGAGTGGATGAAAGTGGGGATCTTAAAAAGCCCTTATCTCGACTATTTTTTATGCAGTATCCCGGTTTTTTGCGAATTTGATTGGAAAAATATAGGGGATATTATAGCATCCATTATGTAAGAAAAAACGACTTAGTAGGTGCTATGGTATCTTTTAATTTATATACTCCGCATGAGATTTTGCTGCGAATCTCCTTTCGAGCCAAAGAAAAAAGGCTTTTTTTGAATTTGTCTCAGAAGTCACTTTCCGATCGTTCTGGGGTAAGTTTTGGAGTGATTAAAAAATTCGAAACGACTGGAAAAATCTCTTTAGAGTCTCTTCTAAAATTAGCTTTTGTATTAGAGGCGCTCAATGAATTTTCCGACTTATTTAATCCAAAACCTTTAGAATCGTATTCATCCTTGGATCAAATGCTTAAGCAGAAACCGAGAAGAAGAGGCAGAAAATGAACGATTTCACTCAATCCCTGTTTGTCGATTATTGTTCCTCTCAGCCGATTGCGATGGGGCGGCTGGTCTCTATGAATCGGAGAATCGCGTTTGAATATACGCCTGAATTTTTGAAACTTGGGTTTGAGCTTTCTCCCTTCAAACTCCCTCTTAAGCCCGGAGTGCAATTTTCAACGGATAGGGTGTTTGATGGGCTATTTGGGGTTTTTAATGATAGCTTACCAGATGGTTGGGGGAGGCTTTTATTAGATCGCAAACTGAAAAATAAAGGGGTCTTTCCAAGCCATTTAACTCCCTTGGATCGATTGAGATATGTAGGGACCCATGGAATGGGCGCTTTGCAATATCGGCCTGAATTTCCGTTTACTTCCATGGAAAAAAAAGAGATTGAATTGGATCAATTAGCGCAAGAATGCACTCAATTTGAGGAAAAAGAAGAGGAGCCATTTCTCGATGAGCTGATTCAATTGAATGGTTCTTCTGCTGGCGCACGACCCAAAATTTTAGTGAGCTTAGATTCAAAAACTAAATTGATTCGGGCTTCAGATAATCATCGCAATCACACGCATCCCGATTGGATCGTTAAATTTCGCTCTTCTGTAGATCCTCTGGATATGGGTTCCATCGAATATGCATACCATCTAATGGCTACTATTGCAGGTGTAATTGTTCCAGAAGCGCGTCTTTTTAAATCAAAATTGTGTTCAGGTTATTTTGGAGTTAAGCGGTTTGATCGCAATGAAAAAATCTTTCTTCATTCGCATACTCTCAGTGGGCTTCTGCATGCAAATCACCGCATCCCTAGTCTCGATTATGAAGCTGTTATGAAAGCGACAGCCATTCTCACAAAGAACATAGCAGAGCAAAAAAAACAATTTCGCCATATTGCTTTTAATGTTTTTGCCCATAATCGAGATGATCATGCCAAAAACTTTTCTTTTTTAATGGATGAAAATGGAATTTTGAGTGTATCGCCCGCCTATGATTTAACGTTTTCTGCAGGCCCTGGAGGCGAACATTGCACTACAGTCATGGGAAATGGCCGATCTCCAGGAAAAGCCGATCTCTTAAAATTAGCCGCCGTGTCTGGCATCGACACCAAAGATGCGCTCGATATTCTCAGCCAAGTCAAAGAGGCTGTTTCCCAATGGAAACAATGGGCTCAAGAAGCAGGGGTTAGCAAGTCTTCAATGCAGCTGATTCAAAAAAGTCTTTGTGAACAGTTGTGCACTTAGGGACTGTGAAACAATAAAATGAACGATTTGACCTACGCGAAATCGCCTAAAATCGACGATCAAAAATGAGGTCGTATCGAGAGTGATACGACCCCATTTTCGATCGTCGATTTTCGGTTGATTTGGCGCGGTGAAATCGTTCATTTTATTATTTCACAGTCCCTTAGCTCGACTTTGCCTGAATGGCTTTTGTGGGCTCCCTCTTAAATTTTCGAATTCGTTTTTTTACGCCTTCTTTGTGGCACAAAATCCTCACTCGTTGCGTATAAAAGATCTGGGCAGAAATCGATGCCATTAGGCCAGCACAGGGAATATCCATCGCACTCAAATTTTTTAAAGTAGTCAAGGTTCTGTAATTGTAAGAACATGTTTTTTCATTAACTATCATTTTATTTAAGTCAGCAATTTTTATCTTGCCGTTCTTAAATTTAAGTTTTATTTTGTATTCATCTACATATTCTGCTTTCTTGACTCTGTGTACCATAAGATCACTTTAGTGGGTCAATTTTTTAAACCTTAGATCATATTCGAGATAAGAAGAAAAATCAAGTCGCAAAAGATAGAATTCAGCATACTCCCTATTTGGGCTCCTGTACTGACATCATAGGATTGACATTTGTCATTCTTATGAGGTAAAGTTGATCTTAAAAAACACCTCATAGGAATCGCATTTTCATGAAATTTGTCGGGCGCGCAAAGGAACTGGAGACTTTAAACCTCCTGCTTAAAAAAAAATCGGCCAGCTTGGTCGTCATTAGGGGAAGGAGAAGAGTCGGCAAAAGCCGCTTAATTAAAGAGTTTGTATCAGGGAAAAAGAATTGGATTTTTTCAGGCCTACCTCCAGTGCCTGGAATGACCAAACAGAGGCAGCTCGATGGATTTTCAGTGCAAATCTCTCAAAATCTACAGGTTCCAAAAATACAAACCTCTGATTGGATGGTCCCTTTTACTTTTTTAGCGCATCAAGCAAAGGGGCAAAAAATCATTATTGTGCTGGATGAAATTTCTTGGATGGGGTCGGAAGATCCCGATTTTTTAGGACAGCTGAAGACTTCATGGGATTTGCATTTTTCAGAAAACCTAAACTTAATCCTTATTCTTTGCGGGTCAGTATCCAGTTGGATTGAAGAAAATATTTTAAGAAGCACAGGGTTTGTTGGAAGAGTTTCTATCGACATGGTGCTCGAAGAGCTATCCCTCTCAGAGAGCAATCAATTTTGGGAGTCTCAGAAGACGCGTGTGAGTGCTTATGAAAAGTTTAAAATCTTATCGGTGACGGGTGGGATCCCAAAATATTTAGAGGAAATCATTCCTTCCCAATCCTCTGTTGATACTATTCATAGGCTCTGTTTTCAGTCGGATGGGATTTTGTTTCGAGAATTCGACCAAATTTTTTCAGATCTTTTTGCAAGAAAAATGCAAACTTACAGCAATATTGTCAAAACGCTCTCGCACGCTCCTTTATCTCTCGATGAAATTTGTACGAAGCTAAATTTTGAAAAAAGCGGCTCTGTATCTCGATCCTTGGATGATCTTGCAATCTCTGGCTTCGTGCAAGAAGATCGTGCTTGGAATTTATCTGCAAACAAACTGTCTAATATGAAAAAATTTCGATTAAAGGATAATTATTTAAGATTCTATCTGCGATATATAGAACAGAATAAAGAAAAAATATTAAAAGGTTTGTTTGCTTCGAAATCTTTTATGCACATGCCGGGATGGGAATCTGTGATGGGGTTGCAGTTTGAAAATATGGTTATCAACAACCTAAAAAGCTTATGTAAGATTTTACGCATTGAATTGGTAGAAATTATCAATGCGGGGCCATTTTTTCAACGAACTACGAAACGACAAAAGGGATGCCAAATCGATCTTTTAATCCAGACGAAGCATAACACCCTTTATCTTTGTGAAGTAAAATTCAGCACTTCAGAGATAAAGAGCGGCGTCATTGAGGCAGTGGAAAAAAAAATAGCCGCCTTGTCCACGCCAAAAGGTTTTTCCATTCGCCCCGTACTCATCCACGTCAATGGAGCCAGTCAAACAGTTATGGAAAGTGAATTTTTTAGTGATATTATAGATTTTTCTCAGTTTTTAGATTTGTAGAACACACGGTGTTATATTGCATGCTTTATGCAAATGAATACACAGAGCGTCAATGACTTCTGTGTTTTTGTTGCAAAATGCTATCGCAAATGGCAAAATCGCAGCATAAACGCCAATGGCGTTGGCGTTTTGTACCTAGAGGTGTTTTGTGAAGCAGTATCTCCGTTATTTTCAACAACCTGAAGAGAGTTATTTTCTTTTTGGCCCCAGGGGGACAGGGAAAACAACCTTAATCCGACAGCTTTATCCAGAGGCGCTTTGGCTAGATCTTTTGCAGCCAGAGCTTGAGCGCAGCCTTTTGGCACGTCCAGAAAAGCTCCTAGAGATGATCGCAGCTCATCCACAAAAAAAAATTATTGTTATTGATGAGGTGCAAAAGATTCCGAGCCTTCTTAACGTTGTCCATTTTGTCATTGAGAAAAAAGAACAATACCAGTTTGTCCTGACAGGATCGAGTGCAAGAAAACTTAAGCGAACGGGAGCGAATCTATTGGGAGGAAGGGCGTTAAAAAAGACCCTCCACCCTTTTATGGCTGCCGAGATTGGAAAAGATTTTCATTTAGAAAAAGCTCTTTCAGAGGGCTTGCTGCCTCTCGTCGTCCAATCGAATAATCCACACAATGTCCTAGAAGGGTACATTGCCTTATATCTTAAGGAAGAGATTCAAGCGGAAGGACTGGTTCGACATCTTGAACAATTCACACGGTTCTTAGATGTCGTTTCTTTTTCTCATGGTTCTGTTTTGAATACGACAAATATTGCTAGAGAGTGTGAAATAAAAAGAACTACTGTGAGCAATTATATCGATATTTTAGAAGAACTTTTGTTAGCTTATTCAGTTCCTGTTTTTACAAAAAGAGCTGCGAGACAACTGACCTCTCACCCAAAATTTTATCTTTTCGATAGTGGTGTTTTTCAAGTATTGCGACCCAGGGGCGCTTTGGAGTCTCGCTCACCAGAAATTGATGGGGTGGCTTTAGAGGGGCTTGTCGGGCAACATTTGATCGCATGGTGCGATTACAACCAAAAAAAAGCCGCCCTCTTTTTTTGGCGCACACGATCTGATCTCGAAGTGGATTTTATCCTTTATGGGGAAACAGAATTTATGGCGATCGAGGTAAAAAGTACGAAAAAGATTTTCCCCGATCATCTCAAAGGGTTATTAGTTTTTTTAGAAGATTATCCAGAAGCCTCAGCCTGCCTTCTTTATCGAGGGACGGAGCGATTAAAAATCGGAAAAATTCTTTGTTTGCCCGTCGAAGAATTTTTGCAGGGGCTTGTCCCGAACCAACCGCTTCTTCAATCCTCACTCATGGATAAAAAATGTTGAATATTTATTATATCTTTATGTAAGCTTATCCTAACGCTTACAAGAGGTTTTTCCTATGAGATATGCTGTCGTAGATTCAACAACTAACATCGTTTTAAACGTTGTCCTGTGGGATGGAGTCGCTCCTTGGTCTCCCCCTGAAAATACTTATGTGATTCAGTCAGACACTTTGGAAATTGGCGACACAGTTCCGTGAAAGCTGCCTCCCTAGGGACAAGGACCTGTCTCATAGGGAGAGCCCATATAAGGAATGAGTGTCCCGGTATTGCCTAATGCATCGAGCATGAAGTCGGTGGCAAAGGGAGGGTCGTTGACAAGCGTAAACCCAGTATCGCTCATACAGTTGTAGAGTTTCCAGCAAACATGCCCAGGAACTCCTGCACCCTCATTGATGCGCCCTACTAAAATCCCTCCCAGTCCAGAGGGGCTGGCCCCGCAGTTTATGGTCGTATTTGATTCGCAATCCACGAAAATATTATCTGACGATGTCAAAACGACAGCCATCCCTGCCGTATAAGGAGAAAGGATTACTGGTGGGGCATTGCCGCACTGCGTCAGCGTATTATTCGCCAATGTCACAGATTTGGCAACGCCACTTGTAGAGCTTTGCTTACACAAAACACCAAATTGACTGCCCATTCCGCCAGATGCAGTCTGAATAGTATTATTGCTGATATCGAGCGTTTGTGTTGTCCCTCCAAGGTTCGCGAGAACCCCCACTGCATCGCCCGACCAGTTGCCGAGAGATAGGGTATTATCATGAATACTGCACGTCAAACTATTTGCAAAGAAATTCACTCCGATCGAGTTGGCTTCGTGGTTCGTCAATGTGTTGTTAGCAATTGTTGTGTTCATATTTGCAGAATCGAATAGATTAAATGTAATTCCATTGGAAGTTCCAGACAAAGTATTGTTGGAAATTGGCACGGTCGCCGAAGCCATATTGCTACAATCCACTGTAATGCCACTTGCGGTGTAGTTAGAACATTGATTCCCTGAGATCGTGGTGTTCACTACAGCCGTGCCGTGACTTGTCGCTTGAATGGATGTGGCAGAATTTCCTGCACATGTAGGCTATTTTCACAATTCCGACACCGACTCGGGAAACGGAGTCTTCAACAGTCATCGTGAAATCAGTGAATCCATCAGGAGCGAATGTCGGAATTATGAAAATAGCCCACATGTATTATTGGAAATAGTTCCTGTGAGCGCTCCTTTCGCTGTCAAGGAGATGTCTGCCAGAGTAAAGTCTCCAGAACTCGTGTTTTCGCTCATTACGACGATAGAAGAGAGGCCTTCATGGTTTATAGAAATAGCCCCTGTACCACTTCCTCCAGCGGGGGCTGTGATCGTATTGCCAGAAATTGTTGGATTCAAGATCGCACTATCGGAAGAAACAAGGCGAATGGCTGTGTCCGTATGTTCGGAAAAAACATTGTCAGCAAGAGTCAGCGCCATTTGCGAGCTGCCAGAGAGGGTTGCAGAAACTCCAAAAGTATTGGGTGTGGCGATCTGTGCAGTAAATAAATTAGAATTCAAGGAGAGCTGACTTATTGCAGAGCTTGCAGTCAAATTGACGGCTTGATTTGGATAGTTTGTAAAAGTATTCCCCGCTAAGGTGGCTAAGCCAGAGAATTCATTGAGATTTACAGGCAAAGAGCTCGCATCCGCTTGGCAAGAAAAGATTTGTAGATTTTCAATGGAAGAGCCAGAAAATCCCGTAGCAGAGGCTCCTAGATGAATCCCAGAGACCGTATTTTGATTCGCTAAAGAGATCACTGTAGCCCCCGCATTCGTAATCAAAGGAGACACGGTGGATTGCTTTTGGATCACAATAGTTCCTTGCGTGGTCGCTAAAACAACAGCCGCCCCAGAACCAAGCAGCTGCTGGCCATTTTTCAATACAATGCCAGTATTCATTCCTAAATCCGTTCCGTCGCCAGGAAAAACATAGATGAGATCGTTCGGCTGAGAGATACTTTCTGCGGCTGCAAGCGTAGGAAAAGGACTTTCGTACGTTCCTTCTGAGCTACTTGTGTTATTTACAAACCAAATTAAATAAGGAGCCCCTGTAGATGGGTTGATCGCAACAGAGACACTTCCTGTGGCAGCGTCGGCTAAGATTTTTTCATACCGATCGAGGACGATAATTTCACTCCGTTGCGCGCCACGGGCAAAAAATTCGTTATAGAAAGAGGGTGTTGTGCAAAGAGATTTAGAGTCTTTCTCTGCAACACTTTTAGGACCGAGGGGGATAGAGAGGGCAAAAGAGCCTTGAATTCGAGTATGAAATAAGTTGTCATAGCTTCCAATCAGACTGAGCGACAACCGATCTTTGAGGCGTATTGAAGCGGTTCCTTGTCCACCGAGGGCGTATTTGTCATAATATCCGTCGAAATAATAGGGGCCCGCTGCAAAATCAACGGAAAAATTGTCTTTTTTTAAAATGCGAAACACCGCATTTGCAGTTACCCCTTTGAGGGCAAATTCCTGACAGGCTAAAAGAGCTTCTGTTCCAGAGAGCTGGATAAAGATTTGATTGCCTTGAAAAAATGTGGAATCAGTTGTTGTGCTCGTTCCTGTGATGCTTGGATTGAAAAATGGCGTTTTTTTTCTTCCAAAAGGGAGATAGCCGTTCATGGTAAGCCCCCAAAAGGAACCGATCATTTCGAGGCCAGCACCTATTTGATTATATTGAAAACGACTTGTATTTCGATAATCGTAATAAGCATTCGCGCCATATACAATGGAACTTATATAGCGCATGCCAAGGCCTGCGTTTGCAGCGATTTTGCCATTGTTAAAAACGTGGCCTCGAAAATCAAGATAGGGATTCCATGTTTGAGTGCCTCTGATGGGAGATAAAAAAGCTTCTAGAGTGGTATAGCTGTGCTCGTACCCAATCCCTGAACCCTGGATGTATCTCATGGAGATACTACAAGATTTTTCCTCCTCATCGCATAATAAAATATCGTCTTCTTCAAAAAGATCTTCTGACTGAACGTCGTCCTCCCAGTCCTCTGGCAGCTCTGCAGGGTCTTCTTCATGTTCATATGGCATAGATGTTGGAAAAAAAAGATTCTCTTCTGCGCATAAAATAAAAGGCACGAAAAGTAAAACGCTCAGATTTTTCCACATAATTAGGGTCACACCAACCTTATTTGCAAGGTATCAGAGTCAACTTGAAATAAAAATATTTTTTTACAGTCTTTCGGCTCGACTTTGCAACTTTTTTGAGGCGGTGCTTTTTCTTTACTTAGTGTTAATATATACTTAATTTTAACTTGACATCCGCGCGCCGACAGGGGTGTGCGGTACAACCCTTCAAAAAAATCAACGAATAGGAAGTGATATGACACTAGGATCTCTCAATGGTTTGTATGTACAAAGTACGCAACCAACACTCAACAACCAGGTAGCAAACAAGGCGTATGTAGACTTCGTGGGTGCGGGTTTTACGTTCACAGCCTCTTGCGTAGTGGGCTCCACGGGAAATCTTAATGCATCTTATTTAAATGGAACCGCGGGCGTTGGGGCAACTCTTACAGATGCCTCGCTCACATTTGCCGCCTTTTCAATGGACGGGGTCTCTCCTGGGCTAAACTCCGTAATTTTAGTAAAGAATCAAACGATAGCGGCCGACAACGGCATTTATACACTCACAACGCAAGGAAATGGGATTAGTATCCCTTGGGTCTTAACGCGCTTAGCTGGGTACGACTCTCCAGGAACGATTGTGCCAGGAACTATGACTGCTGTCATTTCTGGGACTGTGAATAGCGGTTCATTTTGGGTGCAAACGAGCACGGTTACCTCTGTAGGAGTATCGCCGATTACGTATAGTCAGTTTGGGGTTTCAAACAGCGGGTTTTTAGAGGCGGTTAACAATCTTTCTGATGTAAATAGTTCCTCAACCTCTCTTGCCAACCTAGGGGTGATAACAACAAATCACGGACTTCTCGTAGGGGGGAGTGGAAATACGGCATCTTCAATTCCTGTAGGATCTACGGGGCAAATTGTCATGGGCAACACGGGATTGAGTCCATCCTTTTCAAATGCAACATACCCTGCC
>CAIPFQ010000200.1 GCA_903864395.1 uncultured Chlamydiae bacterium
AAGGCAGGCAGCCCACAAAAGCTGCAAAGTCGAGATAAGAGGGGCTATAGATCATCCCCTTTTTAATAAGACTTGCACGCACAGGACTGAGACTTCCGGGTTTCATTTGCAAAAGATTGGCAAGATCCCCCATGCGATACGAATCGGATCCAAGCTCTGCCATAGCACGCAAAAACATTCTCTCATTTGGCGTAAGCCTCTCAAAGCGCGCTTTAAAAAAATTTTTATCAAGACGAGAAATCACAATAACAGTGGCTTCCTCGACAACCTGCACTCTCCTGCTAAACCAGGAAGGAGAGGCAGTCCACTTCCAAAAAGAACCAAGGGGAGTGAGTAATAGTAGTTGCAAAAACTACACACCTGTATATTTTTTGCAACTACTATTGCTTACTCTTCCCACCAATTCTGGGGGAGGAGAGCCTGCGCCTAGAGAAAACGGATTTTTAATTGGATCCAAAAAACACTCCAAAGATCTAACAACTTATAACGAAATTCCATTATAAGTTGTTAGATCTTTTCACGCCAACGCAATTTTTTCACACAAATAGACATCTTGAATGGCGTGAAGAAGAGCAATGCCATCCTTGAGCGGCTTTTGGAACGCTTTGCGCCCAGAGATCAGTCCCATGCCACCAGCTCGCTTATTGATCACAGCCGTTGCCACAGCATCGTGCAAGTCATTTTTTCCAGAAGCACCGCCAGAATTAATGAGACCAATGCGCCCCATATAGCCGTTGATGACTTGATAGCGAGTGAGATCAATCGGGTGAGGGCTCGACAGACCCGAGAGCATTTTTTCTGAAAACTTTCCAAACTGAAGTGCTTTAAATCCTCCATTGCAAACAGGCAATTTTTGTTTCACAATGTCAGCACCGATTGTAGCTCCCAAATGATCCGCCTGTCCTGTCATGTCTGCTGACTCATGATAATCTATTTCCGCCGTCTTAAAAGTGCTATTGCGCAAATAACACCATAAAACAGTGGCCATCCCCAACTCATGCGCCACTTGGAATGCGTGGCTTATCTCCTGTATTTGACGGCGACTCTCTGGAGAACCAAAATAAATCGTCGCGCCCACAGCCACACAGCCCATCTCATAAGCGGCTTTAACGCTTGCAAACAGCGTTTGATCATACGTATTAGGATAAGAGAGAAGCTCATTGTGGTTCAGTTTGAGAAGAAACGGAATTTTGTGTGCGTATTTGCGAGAGACGCTCCCCAAAACGCCCAGCGTCGAGGCCACCGCGTTACAACCCCCTTCGATTGCAAGCTTCACAATATTTTCAGAATCAAAGTAATCGGGATTGGCAGAGAAGGAGGCTCCCGCGCCATGCTCAATCCCCTGATCCACAGGAAGGATCGACAAATACCCCGTGCCTTTAAGGCGACCGTGAGAAAAAAGAGATTGCAGGCTGCGCAAAACACGCGGATTTCGATCGCTCGGAAGAAAAATCCGATCCACCCAATCGCCCCCTGGCGCATGGAGTTTTTCTTTAGGCACTGTATGACAAACATGCTGCAATAAAGATTCTGCCTCTTGCCCAAGAAGAGAAACAATTTGAGAATAGTCCATAGCGTTTTTTCCTTATGTGAATCCAGGGCTTAGTCCCTTGAGATTGTATCCGTTTTTTAAGAAACTTGACTCTCAAGAACTAGAGCTTCCATTTTTTTCATAAAAATAACAGTTTTGATCAATTGTTGCAATCCAAGCATTGAACTCGACTTTGCAACTTTTTTGGGTTGGATGCCTCTGACTAAGAGGTCTGTTGTCTCAAACAAAGGAACACGATAAAGAGGATGCGGCAAAGCCGCATGCCACTTTACCTCGACTTTGCAGCTTTTGTGGGCTGCCTGCCTTGGCTATTTGCCCCCGGACGTTCGCCCTATGGTCGAACTGGGCGATTATTTAAACCAGGCAGGGGTTTTTAACCCCTTCCCGATTTAAATAACGCCCCCGAGAACAAATCTCCCGAGGCATCCAACCCAAAAAAGTTGCAAAGTCGAGTTTACGGCACAAATTATTTATCATGCCTATCAGACATATCTTGTTAATCATGTTCTTTTTCGTTATGTAACAAGATTGTATTCAACGATTTGCACTAAGTTGACAACATTGACTAAACAGTTAACTCATTTTTTTCCTCACGCGACGTACGAATTTCCAAAAAGGAAGACCCCCACACCGTTGTGTATTTAACATAATATGAGTTCAATCACCAGGACTAGTTGACAAAAAATGTTTTTAAACTAAAGAGTCCGATTATGGGTGTGTTTCAAATGGTTCTTTTCGGAGGCTCTATTTTTCTCCTTGGATACCTTCTGACAAGCATTCTTTGGCCGGAAAAATTCTAATGGACTGGATTCAACTCGCACTTTTTTTAACAATTCTCCTGGTATTCGTAAAGCCGTTGGGGCTTTTCATTGTCCGCATCTTAGACCCAAACGCAAAAACTTTTCTAGATCCCCTCTTAAAACCGATCGAACGCGGCATCTACCGCAGCGCAAAGATCGATCCGACCCAGGAACAAGGTTGGAAAGAGTATTTAATTTGCATCATGGGATTTAGTTTGGTCTCGCTTCTTTTCGTTTTCATAGGGCTCGGGCTTCAGGAGTACCTTCCATTCAATCCCCAAAAAATCAAACCTCCTGCATGGCATTTAAATCTCAATACCTCCATCAGCTTTATGACCAATACAAATTGGCAAAGCTATGGGGGAGAATCGACGATGTCTTACTTTTCTCAAATGGCCGTTCTTACCGTCCAAAATTTTGTCTCGGCAGCAGTGGGACTCTCAGCTGCCGCCGCTTTGATCCGAGGAATCAGCGCCCAAGAAACAAACGCCATCGGGAACTTTTGGGCAGATCTGGTGCGGATCAGTCTTTACCTGCTCCTTCCCATTTGTATTGGGACCGCCACTCTTTTCATCGCAGAAGGCGTTCCCCAAAATTTCCACCCTTACGCGCAAGCCCAAACGCTGGAAGGAAGAATTCAGAATATCGCTCAAGGGCCCATCGCATCGCAAGAGGCCATTAAATTGTTGGGGACAAACGGCGGCGGCTTTACAAATGCCAATTCAGCACACCCCTATGAAAATCCAACGCCGCTCTCAAATTTTTTACAACTCATTCTCATTTTACTGATCCCTACAGCCCAAATCTATTCTTTTGGGGTTTTCGCAAAAAATATCAAGCACGGCTGGGCGATTTTTACAAGTTTAGCGATTCTCTTTATTCTCGGTGTTTGGATCTGCTCCCACTACGAAAGTGTCGGAAATCCACAAATGCACCAGCTAGGCATTTTTGGGAGCAATTGGGAGGGAAAGGAGCAGCGATTTGGAATTTTTGGATCTACCCTATACGCCTGTGTAACAACAGCGGTCTCTTGCGGCTCTGTCAACTGCATGCACGATTCATTCACTCCCCTAGGAGGATTCATTCCGATGCTCAATATCCAGCTGAGCGAAGTGGTTTTTGGAGGCGTAGGCGCTGGGCTCTATAGCGTTCTTCTCTTTGTCTTATTGGCCATTTTCATTGCTGGATTAATTATTGGCCGCACACCCGAATACTTGGGAAAAAAAATTGAACCTTTCGATATTCAGATGACGATGCTCGCGATCTTGCCCTTCGTCCTTCTGATTCACGGCTTCACAGCCCTCGCTTGCTGTACAGAGTGGGGCGTCAATGGGGTGCACAATGCAGGCCCTCATGGGTTTAGCGAAATCTTGTATGCGTTTAGCTCTTGCACTGCGAATAATGGGAGCGCTTTTTCTGGCCTTTCCACAAACACGGTTCCCTACAATTTGTCTCTCGCTGCCGCAGCCTTTTTTGGCCGTTTTCTAGTTCTAGGCCCTGTGATTGCGTTAGCTGGCTCTTTCGCTAAGAAAAAAATAAACCCTAATGGCGCAGGATCTTTTCCTGTCTCCAGCCCGCTCTTTATTGCCCTTGTCATCGGGGTCATTCTTCTTCTAGGGGCTCTCATCTTTTTCCCCACTTTAACGATGGGCCCGATTGTCGAGCAATTTTTCATGCACAAAGGGGAACTTTCGGAATGAATGTTTTTTTAACATCCCTCAAAAAACTAAATCCTCTGTCTCTCCTTCATAATCCAGTGATCTTTATTACAGAGATAGGGGCTTTCATTACGACCATCGAATGGTTTTTTATAGCCAAAGAAAATTTTGCATTCTATGCGCAAGTGTCGATTTGGCTCTGGCTTACCGTTCTTTTTGCCAATTACGCAGAGTCCATTGCAGAGTCACGCAATCGCGCTCAAGCAGAGTCTTTGCGAAGCTCTCGCGTGGATGTCATCGCTCATCGCCAACAAAAAGAGGGGCATTTTAGCGAAGTCAATGGCAAAGATTTGAGAAAAGGGGATCTTGTCCGTGTTTTGGCGGGAGAATTAATTCCGGGGGACGGAGAGATCATTGAAGGAATGGCCTCTATCGATGAATCTTCTGTCACGGGAGAATCCGCCCCTGTCATTCGAGCTGCAGGAACAGATCATAGCTCAGTTGTCGGGGGAACAAAATTAGTGTCTGATCAAATCCTCGTCAAAATCTCTTCCGATCCAGGCAACAGTTTTCTCGATCGAATGATCAATCTCATTGAGGGTTCAAAACGAAAAAAATCAGCCAACGAAATCGCTCTGACCATCCTTCTATCAGGGCTCACTTTTATCTTCTTAGCGATCGTGGTTTCCCTCGAAATGTTTGGAGTCTATTTCAACATCGATTTTTCGATTACAAGGCTAGTCGCCTTGCTTGTTTGTCTCATTCCTACAACCATTGCCGGTCTTTTGAGCGCCATTGGCATTGCTGGGATCAATCGACTCATGAAAAGACATGTTTTAGCTATGAGCGGACAAGCGGTAGAGGCCGCTGGAGACATCGATGTTCTCCTCATAGACAAAACGGGAACGATCACGATCGGTCACAGACGCGCATCGGACATGGCACTTGCGGCGGGAATCACAAGTGGCGAATTTACAAGAGCGGCTTACTTGACATCGCTGCACGATCTAACCGATGAAGGGCGAAGCATCGTAGAATATTTAAAAGAACACTTCCTGGCCGATATCCCCAAAAAAATCCCCGATTGCAAATGTGTTCCTTTTGCTGCAGAAATTCGGATGAGCGGCGCGGATATTGGAGAAGAAAAATTAAGAAAAGGGGCTGTGGACGCCGTTGTCAAATTTACGGGACGCCCACTCCCCGAGGAAATTGCAAGCAAAGTAAAACAATACGCCGAAATGGGGGGAACCCCCCTCGTCGTTTGCGATCACAAAAAGGTCTTAGGCGTTATTTTATTGAAAGACATTTTGAAAAAAGGACTCCCCCAACTCTTTGTGCGCTTCCGAAAGATGGGGATTCGGACAGTAATGATCACGGGCGACAATCCCATTACAGCCGCCACAATCGCCGCCGAGGCAGGGGTCGATGAGTTTTTGGCCGAAGTGTCTCCTGAACAAAAATTAAAAACAGTCTTAAAGTTTCAAGAAGAAGGAATGATGGTGGCTATGACGGGAGACGGCGTGAACGATGCTCCAGCGTTAGCTCATGCCAACGTCGGCGTTGCGATGAACTCGGGGACGCAAGCGGCCAAAGAGGCGGGGAACATGATTGATCTCGATTCCCATCCGGATAAACTTTTTGAAATCATCGAAATTGGCAAGCAAATGCTAACGACTCGAGGTTCTTTGACGACCTTTTCTGTCGCCAATGATGTGGCCAAATACTTTGCCATCATTCCAGCCATCCTCATCCCCTTTTTTCCCGATCTTAAAAGATTGAACTTAATGAACCTGGCAACACCAGAGAGCGCCGTATTGAGCGCCGTTATTTTTAACGCCTTGATTATTCCTGCGCTCATTCCCCTCGCGTTTTCTGGGGTCAAGATCATTACCGACCGAGCGCAAGTCATCCTTCGCCGCAATCTCTTGATTTATGGCCTTGGAGGCGTTATTCTCCCCTTCATCGCAATTAAAGGGATCGATGTAATCCTCAATGCTATTGGAGCGTTATGAAGACTTTTTTCCATGCACTCAAAACCTCTTTCATCGCCCTTTCTCTTTTAACCCTTCTATTAGGCGTTGTTTATCCCCTCTTTATGTGGGGCGTGGGACAAATTTTCTTTCACAACCAAGCCAATGGGGGACTTTTGTATTCCGAGAAAAGAACTTTGCTCGGCTCTACATTGATCGCTCAAAATTTTACTGCCGATAAATACTTTCATCCTCGACCCTCGGCTGCAGGGGAGTTGGGCTATGACGCCACCCATTCTTCTGGTAGCAATCTAGGGCCTACCTCTCAAAAGCTCATTGACACGCTCAAAGAGAGAGCAAAAAATTATCGAGCATCCAATCACATCGCTGAAAACGCTCCCATTCCAGCCAATGCTATCACAGCCTCTGGCAGCGGATTAGACCCCCATATCAGTGTTGAGAATGCGTATATTCAAGCAAGGCGTGTCGCAAACGCCAGAAACAGGCGGATCGAAGATGTCCATCAATTGGTGGATCGACATACAGAAGGGCGCACTTTTGGAGTTTTTGGAGAAAAACGGATCAACGTCCTGCTTCTGAATTTGGCTTTGGAAGAAATTGAAAAACTTGACTAAAACAGAGCTAAAGCACCTGTTTTGGAAGCTGAAAAAAAACATCTTCTCGGGTATGCACGACCTCTTCAATCGAAGACACACCGAGGGAGCGCAATCTAGAAACGCAAGAGACAACAATCGCTTCAGGCGTAGAGGCTCCCGCGGTCATGGCAATCAAAGACACCCCTTCGAACCAATGCGACTCGATCTCTCCTGGCTCATTGATTAAAAAGGATCGAATCCCTTTTTTTTCAGCAATTTCTCGCAACCGATTGGAATTTGAACTGTTTGGATCTCCCACAACTAAAACCAAGTCTGCCCCTACCATCGATTCCTTGAGAGCCATCTGCCGATTCGTTGTCGCATAACAAATCGAAGAGCTCGCCAGCGTCTCTATCTGAGGAAACCGAATCCTTAACGCTTCTGAAATTTCTTTCACATCGTCGAGACTCAAGGTTGTCTGCGTCAAATAAGCCAAAGAAGCGTTGGGAGGAAATGCTGGAAGAGCCCAAACATCTTCGACCGTTTCAAGGATTGTAATGGACTCTGGTGCCTCCCCTGCCGTCCCGATCGTCTCTACATGGTTTTTATGTCCGATCAGAAAAACATGAATGCCTTTTCCAGCATATCTCTTCAGCGCCGAGTGCACCTTCGTCACCAAACCGCACGTCGCATCGATCTCAATTAATTTTCTTTGACGCGCTTCCTCCCTAACCGAAGGGGGAATTCCATGCGCAGAATAAATCACCCGAGCACCCATCGGCACTTCAGCCAATTCTTCAACAAAAATAGCACCGAGACTCTTTAGCTCGGCTACGACATGTTTATTGTGAACAATTTCATGCTTTACATAGATGGGAGAGCCCCAAAGCGAAAGAGCCTGTTTCACAGTCTGAATCGCCCGCTCAACACCCGCACAAAATCCACGGGGCTTTGACAAGAGGAGCTTCACAAAACTATCTCAAGGGACTGTAAAACAATAAAATGTACAATTTGATCCACGCGAAATCGCCTAAAATCGACGATCGAAAATGAGGTCGTATCGAGAGTGATACGACCCCATTCTCGATCGTCGATTTTCGGTTGATTTGGCGCGATGAAATTGTTCATTTTATTGTTTCACAGTCCCTAAAAGCCAGGCTGTAAATTCTGCTGAGGCGATGACACCTGAACAGGCACTGGCGGAGGCGTTTTTTTCTGGAGGTCATCGGCCACTTTCAAACGCGCCCGTTTTTTTTCTGCATCCCAAACACCTTCCATAATTTCTTTCACATCCACCGCATCGAGAGATTCAAACTCCATCAACATATTCGCCATCAGCTCAACGTGCGCTCGATGAGACTCTAAAAGATCGACAGCCCCTTTATGCGCTGTATCGATTAAGGATTTGACGGCCGTGTCAATTTTTTGCGCAGTTTCTTGAGAATAACTTTTCTCATGATACCCTGACATTCCAAGATATTGCCCCGAATCCGTTTTCTCATCATAGAGAACCGCGCCAAGAGATTCATCCATCCCCCACTCGCACACCATGCTGCGCGCAATTTTTGTCGCCTGCATAATGTCATGCTGCGCCCCCGAGGACATATCCCCTACAAAAATTTCTTCAGCCGCTCTGCCTCCTAGCAAGACAATCAATTGATCGAGAACCTCTTTTTTCCAGTAGCTCAGGCGATTTTTCTTTGGCATAAAATGGGTCGCTCCCAAAGAAAAGCCGCGAGGAATAATCGTCACCTTATCCACAGGATCGCTATATTTGACCAACAACCCCGCGATCGCATGCCCCGACTCATGAAACGCTGTCGTGCGCTTTTCATTCTCATCGATCTCAAGGCTGCGCCGCTCTTTGCCATAACGCACCTTGTCGCAAGACTCTTTTATCTCTGAAGAGGTCACTGCAGAGCGCCCTCTGCGCGCTGCCAGCAAGGCAGCTTCATTCAAAATGTTTTCAAGGTCCGCACCCGACGACCCTGGCGTGCTGCGCGCGATCCCTTCTAGCTCTACAGACGCATCCATCTTGATCTTGCGCGCATGGACTTTGAGAATTTCATAGCGCCCCTTCACATCGGGCAGATCCAGCGCAACCCTTCGATCAAATCGACCCGGGCGCAAAAGGGCTCGATCGAGAACGTCCGGACGATTTGTCGCAGCGATTAGGATGACCCCCTCTTTAGTATCAAATCCATCCATCTCGACAAGAAGCTGGTTGAGCGTTTGCTCCCTTTCATCATGCCCCCCGCCGATCCCCGCACCGCGATGGCGCCCCACAGCGTCGATCTCATCCATAAAAATAATGCAGGGCGCATTTTTCTTTGCCTGATCGAACATGTCCCGAATACGACTTGCCCCCACACCCACAAACATTTCAACAAAATATGAACCAGAAATCGAAAAG
>CAIPFQ010000201.1 GCA_903864395.1 uncultured Chlamydiae bacterium
AAAATCGAACTGATTTTGTGTCGCCTCGACGCGAAATTAATCCAAACTCCAGATAACAGGAATGGATCGTTAATTTTTTTATTTTTCTATCAACTTAATTATCAGTGTGTAAGGACTCTCAAGGAGGACATTCGGTGTCTACTTGCTTAGCCTGCTCTCAATGCTGTCAACTTAGTGCAAATCGTTGAATACAATCTTGTTACATAACGAAAAGAGCATGATTAACAAGATATGCCTGATAGGCATGATAAATAATTTACGCCGTATTCTCTTCTTCCATCCTATTTATCATGCACATCCTTAGTCAATTGCTTATGCTAAGTTGACAGCATTGAACCTGCTCTGTGCCTATCTCTGTGGTGCCTATCTCTGTGGTTCACTATTCGAATCTAAACAGACATGAATCTTAATTTTTTTGTTGTCAAAAAAAGAGAGTTCCTATAGCTTCAGAGCATGCTCCTTTTTTTGTTTTTGCTCGCTACAACCGCTCTCTTTTTGCAAGCCATTGACATTTTCCCTCTCGCATTTAACGCCTACACGCCCTGGATCGCCTTAGTCGTTTTGCGCCACCCTTTAAGGAAAAGTCCCCTCTCCCCTCTGATCGCGGCAGCCTCCGCAGGCTTTTTGTCCGATTTGCTCTCGGATTTGCCTCTCGGGCTCTACCCTATTTCCTATGCGCTATGCGCGGGAGCCACTCTTCGATTTAGGCATCACTTTCTCTACGAAGAACCTTTGCATCTCGCCCTTTTTTCTTCGTTAGTGTCCTTTCTTTCTTCCCTTTTACAACTATTTTTTCTCTTTCTCTTTGACAGAAGAGTGGCTCTTTCGGGACAATGGATTTTCATCGATTGGATCGGCATGTCCCTCATCGATGGTATTTACGCGCTCATTTGGTTTTCAGGCCCCCTTCTTCTGCTCTCAAAAACCTGGCGCAATTGGAGTTTATTTTGGTTAAAGAAAAAACATTCTCGCGCCTGACGCAAGCCGCTTGCGAAGCAGCTCTTATCGCAGGAGAACTTTTGCGCCAAGGCTTTGGCTCACAGTTTAAAGTTTCTTCGAAAGAAGGAAGACACAACCTTGTGACCGAATACGACACAAAGGCGGAACAGGCCATTCTCGCCCACCTAAAAAAGGCCGCAAGCACATCGAGCTTTCTCGCAGAAGAGAGCGGTGCCACAGGACAACTGGGCGATCTTCTTTGGGTCGTCGATCCCCTCGACGGCACTGTAAATTTCGCTCACAACATCCCCTTTTTTTCCGTCAGCATCGCACTCGAAGAAAAAGGAGACATTGTTTCTGGCGTAGTCTATCACCCCCACTCCAATGAACTTTTTGTCGCAGAAAAGGGAGAGGGCGCTTTCTTAAATGGTAAAAAAATGCAAGTCTCTTCCGTCTCTAGGCTCGAACAATCCATCCTCGCCACAGGATTTCCCTATAATCTCGCCGACAACCCGTTTCATTGCATTGAACATTTTATTGACATCGTGAAACTCGGCATCCCCATCCGTAAGCTCGGCTCAGCCGCCCTCGATCTCGCCTATACCGCCGCAGGAAGATTCGAAGGTTTTTTTGCAGTGGGCTTAAGCCCCTGGGACTGCGCAGCAGGCGTTTTGCTCATTCAAGAAGCTGGAGGTCAAGTCAGCCATTGGAACGAAAAATATTTTTCCATCCACTCTAGGTTGCCGATTCTCGCTACCAATGGACGCATTCATAAACAAACAGCCTCTATTTTACACAAATTATGATCATCGATGGAAAAAAAATCGCAGCCACTCTCACCCAAGACATGACCCTCGCTGTACAAAAAATGCAAGGACGAAAACCGCACCTCGCCTTTATCCTAGTAGGAGACAATAGTGCCTCTCAAACGTATGTGCGTGCGAAAAAAAAAGCCTGCGTCGCCACAGGCATCACCTCTTCCCTCTTAGAACTGCCCAGCACAATCGCTCAAGATGTCCTGTTAATGGAAATCGAAAAGCGCAATCAAGACCCCACAATCGATGGAATCCTCGTTCAGCTCCCCCTCCCCTCTCATATCAGCGAAGCTGCAATTCTATATGCCATCGACCCGGCCAAAGACGTCGACGGGTTTCATCCTCTCAACGTCGGAAAAATGCTCCTCGGAGAAGAAAGCGGTTTTTTGCCCTGCACCCCCCTTGGGATCAAAGTACTTTTTGAAAAAAGCAAAATTTCTGTAGAAGGCAAACGAGTCGTCATTGTAGGGCGCAGCAACATCGTCGGTAAGCCGCTCGCAGCGATTTTAATGCAAAAAAAACCCCATTGCAATGCGACTGTCACCATTGCCCACAGTCAGTCAGAGCATTTAATAGAAATTTGCCAAAACGCAGACATTTTAGTCGCAGCTGTTGGACAGCGCCACTTCATTAAAAAAGAAATGGTTCGCCCAGGCGCCGTCGTCATCGACGTTGGAATTCACAGACTGCCCGACAAAAGCCTCACAGGAGATGTTGACTTTGCAAAAGTAGCTCCCATCGCCTCCCACATCACCCCCGTCCCAGGAGGAGTAGGCCCCATGACCATCGCCATGCTGTTACAAAATACTTTAAAAAGTTGTAAAAATCAGTTTTCTCTTGCGTAAGATTATACACTTCCCTATCATCGAGTCGATGAAATCAAAAAAGCCTTCTCAAGACGCCTTGCTCGTCCGCAATCTTACAAAATCGCTCCTCCAATACATTCAAGGAAAACGATATAATCCAGCCACCTGTGAACAACTCATCGCCCAGCTCGGCGTTCAACCTATCCATATTGAACGATTTAAAAAAATACTAGAAGATGCTGTTGCCAACCAAAAAATATCTTTGCGGGGCGGAAAATATATACCGTACAGCGGAGCTACCTTGACGACGGGAACAATCAGCGTCCATCCGAAAGGATTTGGGTTTGTGAAGAACGAGCTAGGGTCTGATGTTTTCATTCCAAAGCAAAGAATGGGTGGCGCGGTAGATGGCGATGAGGTGGAAATCGAAATCGACTCCAATGTCTCTGCGAAAGGGCCAGAAGGAACAGTCGTTGCTATTGTTAAGAGAAGTCGAGCCAATCTTGCAGGAATCGTTGTCAGTCAGGAAGGAGATCGTTTTCTCGCGTTTTCTCCCCTGCTCGGGGCGGAAAAATCTATCAGAGTTTCTGTCGCAAAGGGAGAGACTCTCACCGAGGGAGATCGGATCATCTGCCGCGTTACTTCTTGGAATGCTCTAGGCAGTTCTATAGAGGGATCTTTACTTCAACGAATCGGTCATATCTCAGATCCGTCGATTGATATTAAAGCCGCGATAGCCGAATTCAATCTTCTCAAAGACTTTTCCGCAGAGGCGATTCAAGAAGCGCAAAGCTTTGGCTCCAAAGTGTCTCCCAACAGTCAAAAGGGGCGTCTTGACTTAACGGAAATCGAATGTGTAACGATCGATCCAGATACAGCGCGCGACTTCGACGATGCGATCTCTTTGACAAAAGATGAAAAAGGACATTTTCGCTTAGGCGTTCATATCGCAGATGTCGCGTACTATGTTCAAAGCGGCACGCATTTGGATAAAGAAAGTTTTGAAAGATGCAACTCTACCTATTTTCCTGGGCAATGTGTCCCTATGCTCCCAGAAGAATTATCCAATGAGCTTTGCAGTCTCAAGCCAAAGGTAAAAAGATTAACGCAATCCGTTCTTGCTGAGTTCGATCCGCAAGGCAATCTGGTTCGCTATAAAATTGTTCGAAGCGTGATCAAGAGCCAAAAAAGATTTACCTACAAAGAAGCTTTGGCTGTGCTGGAAAAACAAGCGAAATCGACTCACGCCCCTCTTCTTGAGAGAATGGTGGAGTTTTGTCTAATTTTAAAACGAAAACGTTTTGAAAGGGGCAGTATTGACTTTGCCCTGACAGAAAACGCCTTGATTGTCGATAAAAATGGGACTCCCTCTCACATCGAAAAAATTGAATACGACATCACCCATCAAATGATCGAAGAGTTCATGCTCAAGGCCAATGAACTCGTGGCCATCCATCTCAACGCGCAAGGAAAAACGCTCATCTATCGCATCCACGAAGAGCCCAGTGCCGAATCGTTCAAAGATTTTTACGCGTTTGCCCGTATTCTCGGTTTTCATTTACCGCCGCAGCCGACCCACAGGGACATTCAAAAACTTTTTGAAGAGGCCAAAAGCTCTTCTCTTCTTTCACAGCTTTCAGTGAGTTTTATTCGCAGTATGCGCCTCGCCGCTTATTCAGCAGACAATATCGGGCACTATGGGCTCGCTTTAGAGCACTACTGCCACTTTACAAGCCCTATTCGAAGGTACACCGATCTCATTATTCAGCGTCTTTTGTGGGATGAGATTCCTGAAGGGTGCAATATTCAGCAAATCTCTACGAAATGTTCTGAAAAAGAGCGTCTCTCCTTCCGTGCAGAAAGTTCTGTTGTTGTCTTGAAAAAGTTAAGGCTTGCGGCCACCTATTTTGAGCAAAATCCAAACCAAGTCTATAAAGCGGTGATCACTCGTGTAAAACCGTTCGCTCTCTTCTTTGAGGTCTCACTATTTAATTTAGAAGGGTCCTTGCATGTCTCGGAAATCGGCAGAGATTATTACGAATATGATCCTTTTCGAATGACGTTTAAGGGGTCTCATACAGGAAAAACGTTTGTGGCGGGACAAGAAATTCACATCACCCTCACTGGGGTCAATTTCATCCTTCAACAAGCTGTTTGGGCCTTAAGCCAAGAGCCTTCCACTCCTAGTGCAAGAAAACAAAAAAGATAGTTGCATAAAAGCCAAGACTTCGGTTTCACTAAACTCAAACACTAAAGTGTACCCTATGAAAAAAAGCTTTTTAACAGGACTGGTCACTTTAATTCCCATGGCGATTACATTTTGGTTTTTTTCGTTTGGCCTTCACTTTTTAACACAACCTTTTGACAGCCTCGTCCGCTCTTTCCTCTTTTCCTTTTCTTTTTTCGCAGAGCATGTTCCCCTGCAAGCGACTACATTCATCACGCAAGGCTGCATTCTCATCGCGCTGTTTTGTTTCACCCTTTTTTTAGGTTTTGCAGCAAGACGCTATTTTTTCAATCAACTCATCAAGATTGGCGATCTGATTTTATCAAAAATTCCGCTCGTCAATAAGATTTACAAAACCTCCAAAGACATTATCCTTTCGCTCTTTAACACGAAGCAACAATCATTTAAACAAGTCGTGCTCATTCAATTTCCCTACCCAGGGGCTTACTGCCTCGGCTTGATTACAAATGCCGCGCCCCCTACATGTGTTGACGCTGTGAAAGCCAGTATGGTCTCAATCTTTATCCCCACAACGCCAAATCCGATGGCGGGCTACTTAGTGTTACGTCAGGAAAAGGATCTGATTTACCTCAAAATGAAGCCTGAGACGGCGATTCAATACATTATTTCTTGCGCTGTCGTGCAGCCTAAGGAGAGTCGTTGAAAAAATATTTTTTGACAGGTCTTGCGTTACTGTTACCTTTAGCGCTGACAGCGATGGTGATTCTTTTTCTCGTCAATTTTCTCACCGCTCCCTTTGTCCATCTTGTGGAAAACCATATTTTAGGGACAAGCACCCTCTCTTCAGAAATGACTCTCTTTATCTCTCGAAT
>CAIPFQ010000202.1 GCA_903864395.1 uncultured Chlamydiae bacterium
TCATGATGAAATACATGGCACCGTAACACAATGCTTGGATACGATTTTTTTGGAAGACTGACGATCAACGCCTTTAAGCGCGATGCAATAGAGACCTCTGCTGGCTTGGGAATGGTTTTTATAGGTCTTTGTCTGTGTATTTTGATGACCTATTATAAAAAATGGGCCTCGCTCTGGCGCGAATGGCTTACATCGCTCGATCATAAAAAGATCGGCATCATGTACATGATCGTGGCAACATTGATGCTTTTTAAGGGGTTTGTCGATGCGCTCATGATGCGGGCGCAACAAGTGCTTTCGGTCGGAGAGTCTTTTGGTTATCTCTCTACGCCTCACTACCAACAGCTTTTTACAGCGCATGGTACGACGATGATTTTTTTTGCTGCCATGGGGCTTTTATTTGGTTTGATCAATTTTGTTCTGCCTTTGCAAATCGGTGCGCGCGATGTCGCGTTTCCCCTTCTCAACTCCATCAGCTTTTGGCTTTTTGCCGCAGGGGCCGCTCTTGTCCTCGTATCTTTAAATATCGGAAATTTTGCTGCGACAGGTTGGGTGTCCTATCCTCCTCTTTCAGGCATTGAATACAGCCCAGGCGTCGGCGTAGATTATTGGCTGTGGAGCATCCAGATCTCTGGCGTTGGAACGCTTCTTTCTGGCATCAATTTCCTCGTCACAATTTTTAAAATGCGCTGCCCTGGCATGACCTTGTGGCGTATGCCTCTTTTTATTTGGAGCGTTTTGGTCGCGCTTGTGTTGATTGTTTTTGCATTTCCCATTCTGACGGCAACGGCGGGAATGCTCTCTTTAGACAGACTTCTTGGAATGCATTTTTTTACGCCAGATTTCGGCGGCAACCCCATGATGTATATCAACCTCATCTGGGCCTGGGGGCATCCCGAAGTGTATATTTTAGTTCTGCCTGCCTTTGGCATTTTTTCTGAGATTGTTCCTGTCTTTTCGCAAAAGAGACTTTTTGGCTATGTTTCGATGGTTTGGGCGATGGTTTCCATTGCCCTTCTCTCTTTTCTTGTTTGGCTCCACCATTTCTTTACGATGGGCGCCGGAAGTTCAGTGAACGCCTTTTTTGGGATTATGACGATGATCATCGCGGTGCCTACGGGTGTCAAAATCTTCAATTGGCTCTTTACAATGCTTCAGGGACGAATTATTTTCACAACGCCGATGCTTTGGTTTTTGGGCTTTGTGATTATTTTTACCCTTGGGGGAATGGATGGGGTTCTCATGGCTCTCGCTCCTGTGGATTTTCAGCTGCATAACAGCCTATTTCTGGTCGCCCATTTTCATTCCGTCATCATTGGCGGCGTAGTCTTTGGATTATTTGCTGGATTTACCTATTGGTTTCCAAAAATGTTTGGCTTTAAGCTGAATGAAAAATGGGGCGAGGTCGCGGTTTTTTGCTGGATCCTCGGCTCTTTATTGGCCTTTATCCCCCTTTACATCCTCGGTCTTATGGGGGCGACAAGGCGTCTTGATCACTATGACCCTGCAACGGGCTGGGGGCCTCTTTTTGTGGTCGCGGCCATTGGCTCTCTTGTGATTGCCGCTGGCATTGCTGCGCAAGGCTGGCAAATTTTTGTGAGCGTCAAGGAGCGCAAACAAAATAGGGATACGACAGGCGATCCTTGGGATGGGAGAGCTTTGGAGTGGTCTACGGCGTCCCCTCCGCCACTGTACAATTTCGCTTTGATTCCCGAAGTACACAGTGTAGATTCTTTTTGGAGAACAAAGCACGTCAAGCCTCACCATTTAGAATATCAGGCCATTCATATGCCAAAAAATTCAGCGGTGGGTCTTTATCTTGGCGCATTGAGTTTTGGTTTTGGATTTGGTTTCATTTGGTACATTTGGTGGCTCGTGGTTCTTAGTGTTTTAGGAATTTTCGCTTGTTTGATTGGGCGTTTGTGGACTGTGGAGACGGAGTTTGAAATTTCTGCGCAAGAGGTGGCTGCGATAGAAGGAAGGAAAAACCAATGACCCATCTTCATGAAAAGTTTCCCGATACCCATCACGACGCTACATCCAATACGCTTTTTGGATTTTGGATCTATTTGATGACGGATGCGGTGATGTTCGCAGCTCTTTTTGCGACCTATGCAGTGTTGCGGGGCAATACGGCGGGAGGCCCCTCTGGCAAAGAGCTTTTTTCTCTTTCTCTCGCTTTCACAGAAACATTTTTGCTCTTAACGAGTCTTTTTACGTTTAGCTTAGCCAGGCTGGCGATGGATAAAAAAGATCTTAAAACCATGATTCTTTGGCTGGTCGCCACATTTTTTTTAGGGGCCGCCTTTTTAGGTTGGATCGGCGCTGAAATGTCCGCTCTTCTTGCAAAAGGCTATAGCTGGCAGCGCAGCGGATTTCTTTCCGCTTATTTTACTCTCGTAGCGACTCACGCATTGCACGTTTTTGTGGCGCTCTTGTTTATGATTGTTTTTGCCGCGCAAAGCTTGGCCTGGGGATTTTCTGAAAAAGTTTTGCGGCGCTTCACATGCCTTCAAATGTTTTGGAGTTTTTCTTATCTGCTCTGGATATTTATGTTCGCAATTGTTTACTTAAAGGGAGCTGCCACATGAACTCCTTAAGCCTTAAATCTTACCTCGCCGGACTTCTTCTTTCGCTCCTATTGATTTTGAGCGCGTACAGCCTTGTTGTCTTTTCTCTGGCCTCTGGCCTTTGGCTGGATATAGGGCTTGGGTGTTTTTCGCTTGGGCAAACTTGGGTGTTGTTATTTCTCTTTTTGGGACTCGGCCAGGAGACAAAGCCGCATTGGAATTTGTGGATTTTTCTTTTCATGAGCCTTGTTTGCGCCATTGTAGTTGTTGGCTCGATTTGGATCATGAATCATTTAAATTATAATTTAATGATGTCTCATGATCAGTGATTACTATGTATTGGCGAAGCCGGGCATTCTCGCTGGAAATTTGATGACTGCGGCGGCAGGTTTTTTTTTGGCCTCTTCGGGATTTTTTTCTCTCGGCTGTTTTTTTGCAATGCTCGGTGGCATTGCTTGCGTGATTGGCTCTTCTTGCGTATTGAATAACGTCATTGATCGCAATATCGATCTTTTGATGGAGCGGACAAAAAAGCGCTCTCTTGCCTTGTTAGCTATTTCACAGAGAAACGCTCTTTATTTTGCTTTTTTTCTAGGGGTTTTAGGGGGAGTGGTTCTTTGGTTCTACACGAATGCGCTCGCTTTTTTTTTCGCCCTTGTGGGGTTTGTGGTTTATGTAGCGGGCTATAGCTTTATGAAGTTCAAATCTCCTCATGCGACGCTTGTAGGCAGTATCGCAGGGGCTATGCCGCCTCTTGTGGGCTATGCCTCTGCAAAGGGTTCGTTTGATCTCGTGGGACTTGCTCTTTTTTTAGTTCTTGTGTTTTGGCAAATGCCTCATTTTTATGCGATCGCGCTGTTTCGCTTGAAGGAATATGCCGCGGCAAAAATTCCTGTGCTGCCTTTAGCCTTAGGGATACAGGCGACAAAGAGACAAATGGGTTTTTATGGGATCGTTTTTTTTCTGACGCTTTTTGGGTTACGTTTTCTTTGTGAAGGAAAATGCCTCTGGCTGGCTGTGGTAGCTGGTGGGCTTTGGGTTGGGTTTTGCTTTGTAGGGGGAAAGGGCAAGAGCGAGGTCCTTTGGGCCAGAGAGGTTTTTACTTATTCCCTTCTTGTGATTCTCATCTTTAGTGGCGCTGTCGCTTTTGATTTTTGGTTGCCTCTTTAAAAGAGCTGCTCTACCAGTGTGGCGACGAGCACGAGAAAACCACACCCCATGAGGAGAGCGAGGACAGGCTTGCCCCCAGGGAGCTGGTAAGCGTTTTTCGGATATTGTTTTACATAGCGTCCAATCCAGACAAGAAGAGGGGGCATGAAGCCAAAGAGAAACGCGCAGCTAATGCCGCCTGCGTAGCCGAGTGCGATGAGAAAAATGTGGGGGTAGAGGATCGCGATGATGAGGGGAATCCCAAAAACGATTAAGCATAAAAGAAATCGGTGCATCCCATCTTTTTTCCAATGGAAGCCGTCGGCGAGAAAATCAAAAAAGGAGAGGGCGAGGGGGATATAGGAGGTGGTGAGAGCGAAGAAAGCAAAATATTTTCCAATGACAAAAAGATAGGGGCTTTGGACGAATTGCCGCAAAGGACCGATGGCGTTGTGTCCGAGACGCGCCGCTTCCGCGAGACCTCCAGGACCTTCTACGGGGACAATGCCGAGAATAAGCAGTTCCCAAACAAGATAAATGACTAAAGGGATGATGGAGCCAACAATAATTGTTATTCGCACTTTGCGAATATCTCGGTTGAGATAGTTCATGAGGGTTGGAAGGATCACCTGGTAGGTGAATGCGGTGAAAAGAACAGGGAGCGCAATCCAGGCTTTCCCCCAATGCGCATGGGAGAGCAGAGAGAGATCCACGTAGGAATAGGAGATGGCGATGAAACCAAAATAGAAGAGAATAACGCCGCTAATTAAAAGCATATTGAGCCGGTCGACAGATTTTGCGCCGAGATAAACAACGGGGGCGAGAGCGCCTGTGTAAATGAGGGCAAAAAGCCATCCTGGAAGAGACTCGCCAAGAAGATCGGATAATACAGCGCCGCCTCCTGCTGCATGAGCGACCATTACGGTAGCGAATAAAAAGAGGTAGAGGATCCAATAAATAATGCGTCCTGGGGGACCTAGTAATTTTTCGGCCATTGAGATAAAGCTTGTGTCTTCCGGCATCCAAAGAAGAGCTTCTGCTAGTAAAAGCCCTGTACAGAGCATGAAGGCCCAACAGATCAAATATAAAGCGAGAGAAGGGAGAAAGCCTCCTGCGCTTGTGGCGACAGGCATAGCGAGCATTCCGACGCCGACTGCGGTGCCAGCGATCAGCAAGCTACCTCCAAAAACATGACCTAAAGAGTGAAAGACGCGCATGGATTCCCTTTTACAGCATACTTTAAGCTCGACTTTGCAACTTTTTTGGGTTGGATGCCTCGGGATATTTGTTCTCGGGGGCGTTATTTAAATCGGGAAGGGGTTAAAAACCCCTGCCTGGTTTAAATAATCGCCCAGTTCGACCATAGGTCGAACGTCCGAGGA